>JAZBPW010000174.1:0-64951 GCA_036351795.1 Candidatus Zhuqueibacterota bacterium
ATCGAAAACGAGCGCGCGGGATACGGCTCACTGGCAGCGGATCCTAACAATATCGCCATCCCCGCATCGCATCATACGCTGACGAACGAAGAGGCCTGCAATGTCTGGTACGATTTCATTGCCGGATTCGGCTTTTTCACACCGTCCAATGTCTGGTCAACCCGTGCACACGGCAGCTTCTATCTTGAGCCATTCTGGCCGGATGTGGCTGTTGGCGTCGATGATATCTGGCATGTTACCGCGACCAATAACAATCAGGACGACTTTGTGGAACTGGTTAATGACGTCAATGATAACATCATTTACTGGCGTTCCACGGATCGCGGTATGTCCTGGTCCGACTGGAAAGCCATGTTTCCCGATACAGTGACATATCCGCTTACGTCTGGTGCTTCCGGTCCCAGTGAAGCCGGCAGCCATCAGGTCGAAACCTCTGATACGGACAACGGCAGAGTCGGCGTTCTCGTGGCAAATCCCGGACACGACTTCTATCTGTTCGAGAGTTTTGATGATGGTGTTACTTGGAACGACGCCTATCAGGTAATTGGAAACACCTTTTTCACGGACGAGGATTCGCTTTCTGCTCCGTTTTTGTGGGATGTCGTCATTATCGACAGCTCGGAATTCGGCGGTGATATCGATACGATTCTTTATCCATTCTATCACGATTCTGAGACCGGTGAGCCGGAAACATGGGGTCCCCGACCTCATGGTCCTGCAGATCTGCTGTATGTGAATGGTGAACCCCATGTCGTCTGGAATCAAACGTTATGGACTTCTGATAATTCTTACTATCCAAACGGGTATAGCTACACTTGGACGAATCCGGCTTATAAATTTTTGGACGGCAGTACAAGGCGCAGAGATGCAAATTTTTCTATTAAGCACTGGAGCCCTTCCACAGGCGTTTCAACTATTTGGTTCCAAGATGAAACTTCCAGTGTATGGCCGGGAACGTTCCAGCAGTACGTCACTATGCCGCAGATCGGTGTCGATGAAAGCGGTTCGCTCTATTGCCTGTTCACCAAGTACAGCGATACCGACACCCTTCTGGCGTCGGATGGCATCAGCCAGGCTGACACAGATTTTGGACCTCTGAGTTTCGGTCGTATCTGGGGCGCGAAATCGGACGATGGCGGCGCGACATGGTATGACGCTGTGCAAATGATACCCGAAGAGGATTGTATTCATCAGAATCTCAGATACATCGCTGTCGCGAATCAGAACGGTAATGATGCGATTCAAATTCTTTATCAGAATACGCCGGATGTTCCGGGTGTGCCGATCGGCGAAGGTTCCGATCACAGCACCTGGGCCAATGCGAATATGATGCACTGGGCGATACCGACATCTGCATTTCCAATGACTATGGAGGTGGAAAAGGGACCAGAACTTCTGCTGGAAACCTCCAGCACCATGGGCGGATTGCATTTCGGCGACATCGGCAATGCCGGTGAAGCGATGCTCAGCTTCAAAGTCCATAATATCGGCGACGAGGACCTCGTTGTGGATGAAATTTTCACAACCGATAAATCTTTCAACGCCACGCCGACCAGTTTCACAGTGGCTCCCGGCGGAATGCAGGAAGTTCAGGTGACTTTCAAGCCGAGAACGGATCAGATGTACGATGAAATCCTGGCGTTGCCGAACAATGACCCGACCGAAGGAAATGCCGGAATCCCATTGGAGGGCATGGGCCTGCCAACGTCAGTGGCCGAGACACCGAACGCTCAGCCCGCGACCTACGCGCTGGCTCAGAACTATCCGAATCCGTTCAATCCTGTAACCCATATCAGCTTCAGCCTGAAACAGGCTGGTCAGGTGAAACTGGCTGTCTACAATGCGCTGGGTGAAGAGGTCGATGTGCTGGTGAATGAAAACATGCGCGGCGGAAGCCATACATTCACCTGGAAGCCGTCGAATGTCTCCAGCGGCGTCTATTTTTATCGCATCACCGCAGGTGAGTTCAGCAGCATGAAGAAGATGATTTTAATGAAATAGTACGGGGTACGATTCTGTGTAACCACAAGGACACTGGATGATTATCCTCTGTCCTTGTGGTATTTAAATCAGGGAGTGAATGTGTAATGAGAAAAATCACTAAATCAGCCTTATTTCTCATAATAATGCTGGTAATCAGTTCTCAAATATGTCTGGCCGGCACTGTCGGAAAGATCGTCGGTTATGTGACGGACGCGAAAACAGGAGAGCCTTTGCCGGGTTGTAATGTGGTGATCAAGGGCACGAATATGGGCTCCGCGACGGACATCGAAGGGTATTTTTTCATCGTCAATGTGCCTCCCGGTACCTACACCGTATTTGCCAGTATGGTTGGCTATGGTGTGCTCGAAAAGACCGGAGTTCGCATCTCCATGGATTTGACGACAAATGTCAATTTCAGGCTCAAGGAAGAGGTGATCGAAGGCGAAACCGTACAGGTGGTCGCCGAGAGACCCATGGTGGAAAAGGACGTCACCGTCAAGAAGATGGTGATCAGCGCGCAGGAGATCAGAAGCGCGCCAGTCCAGGACCTCACCGACATGATGACACTGCAATCCGGTGTGATTGCCATCGAATATCAATCCTACGGAATTCCCGGATTCGCCGCGCGTGGTGTGGAACAGATCCATGTCCGTGGCGGCCGGTCGGGAGAGGTCGGGTATATTTTCGACGGCATGTACATCGAGAATCCAACATACGGCGGAATCGGTAAGGGTACGCGTCTCAATAAGTACGCAGTGGAAGAGGTTGTGACCGAGACAGGTGTTTTCAATGCCGAATACGGCGATGCCATGTCCAGCATGGTCAACTGGGTGACCCGATCAGGTGATTTTCATAAATATGAGGGTATTCTGAGATACCGGACGAGCGAGATCGGTGGCAGCCTGGTAGATAGAAGCAGTTTCCTCTATCCAAACAGGATCCAGGGTTTGAAGGATTTCGCCGGCGCGTTCGGCGGTCCGATTCCCTTTCTCAAGAATAAGGTCTCTTTTTATGTCTCAGGACAATCAACGAGCGAGCGATCCCGCGTCGTCGAGTTCGATGAAAATACATGGACCGATGGACCCTTGCCGGGGAACAATCCATATAACCCTGTGTCGAATTACCTCCCGCCGTACAATCCCAATGATCCGGATGATCGCTCTGATCCGCTGGACACGATTTCCGGATGGCGGGCGCTGGGGTATGAAGGAACGAAAGACGTGTTTGCCAAACTCGCATGGCGTATCAACCCCAACATGCAGCTCTATCTGACCAACTGGATCGTGGATACGGATCTCAAATTTTACGGCAATGAAGGCGAGTCGCTCATTTTTCAGTATTATGAGGACGGTAAAAACTGGACGCTGCTCAACTCCGACCGGCAGAGCCTCGAATGGCGGCATCAGTTGTCATCGAAGACATATTACACGCTCCGGTATTCACGTTTCTGGCAGCGCAGGCGTTATCTCGTGAAGAATCAGGATAATGATAACGACGGATATGATGACTGGCTCGAAACCCGGCTTGGCACGGATCCCTATAACGCGAATCCCAACGTGGAAGACGCGGTTCCGGTGGATTCGGACAATGATGGCTATCCGGATGAAGTAGAGATAAATCTGGGTTTATTGCGGGATGATGTCGATATCATTCTTCCCGGGGGTGCGGAAAACGATCCGAACGTATACCCGGATCCGTCGCTATTCCCGCTGAGCAACGAGTGGCTGGAACCCTGGCAATACAACTCATGGGGGTACGGCTATCAGGCGCCATATTACAGCTACACGATCGAAGGCTCCGGCCGCTACTGGCACCACTCCTACGCCGAAACCAATGAACTGCGGCTGGATGTGACGAGCCAGGTGAGCAAGAACCATCAACTGCAGATGGGGATCGATGGCAAAACGCACAACCTGTTTTTTGATGAAATTCAGCTCCCATGGCTTGAGCAACCTTATGAAGACAGCTATCACAATTATCCATACGAGGCTGCGGCATACATTCAGGACAAGGTTGAGTATCCGCACATGACCATCAACCTCGGCCTGCGTTTCGACATGAATAACTATAATACCACGGCTTGGGAAGATCCGAACGATCCCGACAGTCCATTGGTCGATACAAAAAATAAATACAAATGGAGTCCCAGGCTCGGTATATCGCATGTGATCACCGATCGCGCGACATTTACGTTCGGCTACGGTATCTTCTATCAGAATCCGATTTACAGGAATATCTATCTCAACAGCCAGCGCGATTTAACCACATTCTCTCCCATAGTGGGAAATCCGCTGGTGGGTGCTCAAAAACTTACGGCATATGAATTCGGCGTACGGAACCAGGTCTCCTCGGACTGGGTCGTCGACCTGGTCGGCTGGATCAAGGAGTACGGCGAGCTGGATGCTACGGAGAGAGTCCCCGCATTCCCGTTCAGCTACACGGTGAATAAGGGCATCGATTACGGCACGGCACGGGGTGTGGATGTCACGCTTGAAAAACGGAGTATTTCGGACAATCTCGCCGGACGTGTCACCTATACGTACTCAGTCGCAAAGGCGAATCGCGCGGATCCATGGGAAGGATACAGAAACACGGATACGCCTGAAACTATGCCAAAAAGAGAGATTCTGATGAATTATGACCGTACCCATGACTTCAGCGTGATCATGGGATATCTGACGCCAAAGGGCAGGGGGATCGATATTTTCGGAATAAAACCTTTTTCCAACCTGCGCTGGGATGTTGTCTTCTTTGCGCAGAGCGGCGCACCCTATACGCCGACCATCGAAGGCATACCACAGGAGACGAATTCCGAGAGAATGCCCTGGATTTATCAGACAAATTTAGGGTTCTCCAAGATATTCGAGATCGGCGATTTCAAGTACAAGATCGGTATGACCGTTGAAAATCTTTTCGATCGCGAGAATGTGATCGATGTTTATAATGAAACAGGGAGGCCGGATGATCCAGGCCGTCGCGCGAATAACAGGATCGCTGCCGGACAAAATTCCGACACATCGTACGATACGCCATACTTTTACGGTCCGAGAAGAAGTATTCAGTTCACAACGGAAATTGAGTTTTAATCTCTGATACATTTATCTAAAATCAGAAGAGGCAATTTTATGAGGAAATTAAGTATTATCGTAATTCTATTTTCCTTGCTTTTCACGCATGCGATCCTTTTGGCAGTGGATGCCAAGAAATCGGATACAACATCGGGTTCATTGAAGAAGGGATCGGAGAATGAGATGAGCTCGGCCATCGATGAAACGCCCGAAGAGGCCATCGCGCAACGGGCAAAGGGTTTTTTGCTGAAAGGCGAGTTAAAGACCATGACGGCCAACACCGGCAAGATCGTGGGCCATGATTTTTCCAACTGGTCGAATCCCGAAGGATTGTACAAAGGATTTCAATACCTGGCAGCGGTCGGCATGATGGTGGGTGTGAACGGCGCCCGGGATGATGATCCTGCTGAAATGAAAGAACGCTATCCCTGGAGTCTGCGTCCGCACCCGACGATTACGGACAGCTTTTATTACTGGGGACCGACGGTTTCCGAGTCGCATTTCGATCGGACGAGCAATGTCACACGACCGGACTGGATGCCGGTGAAGAACCACAATGGCAGACTGCATTCCGGATCGGTGATCGCCTCCGAGGTGTCAGAATATCAGCAGTATGCTGCGCTGAATGAGCAGGTGCCTTTGTTGGCGACCAGTGATAAGCCGAATAGCTGGCCGACCGGATATTACAATGAAAATGGAGAGTGGATGCTTGCTCCTTCCGGCATTTACGCAGACCTGACGGATAATGAGAAAGCATTAGTCGACAGTCTGAAAGCCTATTTCGATCCGGAAGAGGAGACATGGCATTTCTGGCCCGGTCCATGGGCAAGAGATCCCAACCCTAACTCCCCGACCTATAATATTGAAGTGGCGGGAAGTTTTTTCTCGGATGTGGATATCTACATGGCGTATGATGACCGCTGGGCGGTTCGGGATATCGACGATAAGCAGGGTTACACAATGGGACTGGAAGTGAATGTCTCCGGTTTTTCATACGGACGTTCATTTGCCGAGGATATTATCTTCTTCCCCGTTCAGATCATCAATAAAAGCAATGAGATTGGCACCATCAAGCAAGGTCGCAGGTGGGAAGAGTATACCAATGACGGACAGGGCTGGGATTATAAAGATATGTATGTCGGATTCTATTTCGACGTGGATGCCTATAACAAACAGGCCGATGGTAATCTGTCCGGCAGAACAAATGATGATGACATGATGGCGTACAACAGCGATCTTGATTTCGCGTACATCTGGGATCTGGATGACGAAAGCGGCGGACTGACAGGCATGGCATACACTGCCCTCAAATTTTTAGATTCACCGCCATCTGCAAGAGATCTGGATCTTGATAACGATGGTGTGATCGATGTCATGCAGGGTGACAAGCTTGGTTTGACCGACTGGCACTGGTTCGACTGGTACGCCAGACCGGGCGTTCGTGCTGTGGAAACGAATTCAGGGCCTTTTGTCGGTGATGGAACCACACCGGTGGCCCGGAACAAGGAAGAAGCCATGTATCGCGTGATGAGCGGCGATACAACCGGATTGACCGAGTCGCAGAAAGACTGGTATTTCTGGCATTCTGATCCCGCTGCTACCGATAATCTGCATTTCAATTCATTGGAAAATCTGTTCGGCAATTATCCCAATGGACTCGATTGCGTCCTTATCGCCAGCGCGGGACCTTTTGATCTGGCGCTTGGCGATACTGTCAATTCGTCGTTCAGCATCATTATGGGCGACAGCCCCATCGATCTGGTACAGAACGCGGAGATCGCGCAGTTGATGTACGATAATTATTATCAGGGACCGGATCCGCCAAAGGCGCCGAATGTCCAGGCCGTTGTATCGCCCTATACGACGACAACGGGTGAAACCCGGAACAGAGTCACATTGTATTGGGATCGTCGTTCAGAGGAGTACATGGACGTGATGACGGGCTACAAGGACTTCGAGGGCTATCGCGTATACAAGAGCACGGACGGCGGCAGGACATGGGGCGACCCGGAGAGAGATCTCATCCGCGATGAGCTCGGCATCTCCCGCGGCTGGTTGCCAGTCGCTTACTGTGACAAGATCGACGGCATAGGCGGCAGAGATCAATTCGCGCCATGGATATACCTCGGAAATGATGAGATCGATGAGGGTGAGGGCGAAGATGGACTCTTCCACTCTTTCACAGATTATGACATAGAAGACGGTGTGACTTACTCTTACGCGGTTACGTCCTATGACTATGGAATCGAAGAGGACAACCTGCTCCTGAATCCGCTGAAGTTTCAGTTCAATCTCGAATCCCTGGAAAATTTCAAGGGGAACAGTGCGTCAGAACCGCAGTTCGTCAGCGTGACGCCGCAGCCAAAGGCCAGCAATTTCGTGGATGTGAAAATCGATACCAACACCGATGGTACGGTCAGGCGCATCGAGGGCAGCGGTCTCGCCAAGATCGTGGTCGATGTTGTCGATCCCTATCAGGTGACGGGACATGAGTATAAGATCATTTTCAGGGATTCGCTCATATCCACAATGATTCCGGCTCTGGACTCTGTGGCAACGGATACATTGTACGGAAGCAAGGATACAGTGACAGTCTATGACTACTATGTCGATTCGACCGGTACAGAGCAACGTCAGACCCTGGTCTACAATGTATGGGATCTCGATCAGCAAGAGTGGAGGTTCACCGACAATGATGGGAAGGCTGCTTTCAGTGATCGCATATTCAACATCGATGGCGGTGGCGCCGGTGTCGGAACGACAATCGACAGCCTCAATCAGGGCTTCATCAACGGCACCGAGTATTCTCCGATATTCGACGGACTCCGGCTGAAGATCACCAATGTGGCGAACAAACCGTTCTTCCGCAGAGCGCGATGGTCCGGAGAGTCCAACTGGGAGATCGATTTTGTGAAGTGGGCGACTCAGGTTCCCAAGGATTATATGCTGATATTCAACAGTTCTTATCCTGATTCGGCATATCAACTGGCAGGGCCGCTCATCAACAGGATTCCGATCAATTTCAAGGCGTACGATATCACAGAAGGCGTGAATAGTCCCGATCCAGTCGACGCGATCTGGATGGAGGTTGATGAAGAACCGTTGGGTGAATTCAACAGCGGTGATGAGCTGGGATTCATCGAAGACGCGACCTTTTTCAATACACCGGGCGGTGTTTTGCCACGCGGCACCAAAACGTGGAAACTGGATCTCACATGGTATGATGAGGACACCTGGGTCATCTTTCCGCCGGAAACGCTGCTGACGTCAAATACGGATCCGGAAACAGGTGTCGTGACAGTCGACACGACGGTCATACCGGCCGATTCCGTCTTCAGGTTCGAAAGCATACCGTGGGAAGACAACGATACGCTCTTCATTACGACGTGGAAACCGCTCTCAACGAGTGATATTTTCCAGTTCGACACGACACCGTATGAGATACGGGATGATATGGATGATGCGCTCGCGAACGTCCGCGTCGTTCCAAATCCGTATATTGTGTCCGCGTATTGGGAGTCGGATCCCAACAGACTGAAAATCCAATTTACCAATTTGCCCAAGGTGTGTACGATTCACATCTTCAATCTGGCGGGTGAGCTGATCAACAGGCTCGAACACTGGAGTCCGGCGAGCGATCCTGGAACGGGTACGGAAGACTGGAACCTCTGGACGATGAATCGTCAGGAGGTCGCTTTCGGACTCTATATCTATGTGATCGAAACGCCACAGGGAGAAAAAAAGATTGGTAAATTTGCAATCATCCGTTAGCATAAATTACATGGAGTTCATATAAAATGAGAAAAATTTCAGTCTTGATCATGATCATATTCGTCTTTGGCGCGGTGAGTATCGCCGGTGCCGAAGATTTTTCAAAAGTTGGGACATCCGTTGCCCAGTTTTTGAAAATACCAGCCGGAGCCAGAGGCGCTTCGCTGGGAGGGGCCTATGCCGCGGCAGCCGAAGATGTCTTCGCCATGGCGTGGAATCCCGCCGGGCTTGGACATGTGAAGCGGACTTCTCTGGGCGGTACGTATAATAGCTACATCGCCGATTTGAGCTATAGCTATGTCGGCGTGGCAGTCCCGGTGGAGGGGTCGTCCACATTCGGTGTCAGCGCGTTATTTCTGACCACGGATCCCATCGAGATCACGACCATCGAACAGCCCAATGGAACGGGCACTTACTACGACTACAGCGGTGTGGTGATCGGCGCGTCATACGCCCGGTGGTTCACCGACAGGCTATCCGTAGGACTGACCATCAAATTGATCCGTGAATCGATCTACAGGGAGAGCGCCAGCGCGCTGGCGTTCGATATCGGCTCCCAGTTCGATACCGGCCTCTACGGCGTACGCCTGGCCATGTGTATATCCAACTTCGGCAGCAAGATGCAGATGGACGGCCCGGATATCAATACGGTATCCGATACCAATCCGAATCTTCAGGGTGACCGCACATCGGACAGCCGGCTTCGGACGCAGGAATGGCCGTTGCCTCTGTTATTCAGAATGGGTATCATGATGGATATTTACGGTGGCACAGGTACATTTTTTACCGATGAAAATAATAGAGTGACGCTGATCGTCGACGCGAATGATCCCATCGACAACAACCTGCGCGGTAATTTCGGTCTGGAATACAACTGGAACAACATGCTATCACTGCGCGGCGGCTATCATTCGAATTACGATGATGATACGCTGGGATTGACATTCGGCGGCGGTTTGAATTTCAAGTACGGAACCACGGATCTCAGCCTGGATTACGCGTATCAGGATTTCGGACTGCTGAATTCAGTACATCAGTATACACTGTCTTTATATTTTTAAGCTGAGTTCGTGAGGATCGTTTATTAAATTAAAGGAGGTGGTATACCGTTTTTGCATCACTTGTTGAATCAACATGAGTAAAAAATGCATCTAACCATTTAGAATCGGTGAGGAGGTGGTGTGAACACAAAAGAAGAAGTCGTCATTAATTCATCGTTTCATTCAATCACTAACTTTATCAGGAGGAAAACATGGTAAAGAAAATGTTTACCGTTGTGATGGTTCTCTTCGTGATGTCGTTTTTCGCAGTGAGCCTGCTTGCAGATAATAAGGTTCCTGCAACGAAAAAAGAGACAGTCAAAAAAGTGGATGGTCTTCGATTAGACAAGTCGACCCCCGTCCCGAAAACAGAACAGGTGGAGGTTTATGCCTCTGACTTCGAAACAGAAGGCGAATGGACCCCGGAAAAAGTCAATGAGGGCGGGCAGGAGTTTGTATGGACTGAGGCCGATGCCAACAGCCCCACGCACAGCTGGAATGTGCCGGATGACATCGCCATGGATGAGGCGAGCTCAAATCCAACATATGCTGAAGTCTGGGGACCTGAGATTCTGCTTCCCACCGAAGTAGATGGTGATCCTGTTGCCAGAATTGAGGAAACATACTTCGTCAAAGCGATATCACCGAATACTGCTGAAGGTGGATATGTGTATGACGTCTGGAGAGCACTCCTGGCTGTAGAAAATCCCTTTGGAACCTACTGGGTTGGCAGCGACGTTGACGCATTCGGTGGTACCGGTGTGTCCTGGTGGTGTGCCAATCCTGATGCAGGAACCTATGAAGATGTCTGGAATACTTCTCTGTCGACACCTACGATTGATCTCTCAGGTGCGGGTACAGTGACATTGAGTTTCAAAAATGCTCCGGATGCAGAAGCAGGCTGGGACTCCTGTTACGTTGAGATCTCAATAGACGGAGGCGCGAGTTGGGCAGTCGTTGACGCCTATTCAGAAGAAAATGATCCGGTCGTATACCGTGATGAAAGTTATGATATATCCGCCTTCAAATCGACTGATGTTGTCGTTCGCTTTCGATTTTTCTCGGATGCCAATACAACATCTGAACACGGCTGGCACATCGATAATGTGGAGATCACAGACGGTGCGACACAATTCTTCTTCGATGATGGTGGCGATACGGCGCCATTGGCTTTGATACCCGATCCCGAGCCATATTCTGTTAAAGAACTGCATTACGATTACGACAGAAATCAGTATGGTCCGAATGAGTGGACCATTGTCGATGAAGCTGCCATTTTCAATGGCTCGCTCGACATAACTGAGTATGCAGGTGAAACGGTTAAACTGGGTTTCCGTGTATCGTCAGACGGCTGGAACAGGCTGGGCGAAGCCCCGGGCGCTGGAATTTTCTTCGACGATGTGGCTGTTCATGCTATTTCCGGTCAGCCGCATGATGCCGCAATCGGCAGAGTGATGGTCGGTTATCCGACGACCAATGGCGTGGTGACGCCGCTGGCTGTGGATGTGGCAAACATCGGTTTCGAGCCTGAAACCGGTATCGGACTGTGGTATGCCTTCGATGATCAACAGGGAATGCCAGTTCCGCCATTCATCGCACTGGACGCGGGACAGGATACGACGCGTATTTTCGGGACCGTGATGGCACAGCCCGTGGGACCGCACACGATGCGATCCTGGGCCACGCTGGCTAATGACGGGGATCTTTCTAATAATGAAAATGTGTCACCAGTATTTGCAACGCATCCTCCGGGATATGCCGAAATGGGATACGATAATCGCTATGGTGCAGCCTTTTTAACAACTTCAACAAGTTTTGTATGGTTTTCTCCATTGCCAGAACTCGCCAGCACACCTTCTTTCGACCTTAACTGGGCGAGTGTTATGTTTTATGATGCTGGTGGTGCGGGCGATACTCTCGATGTGACCATCGCTGAAGTTGATCCGAACAATCCATTCACTTTTCTGAGAGTGATTCATGAAGGTCCGGAAATTCTGCCCCCGGGCGATTTTTCCACACATTACTTTGATTTCGATCCGCCGGTGAAGGGACTTACCGGTGATATCGTTGTTCTGGTCGATATGGCCAACAGCAACGGCAGCGGATCTGTTTTGATGGATGATGGTACGCCTTGGTTTGGTCATAATATCTTCTATGACGCACCCTCCGATGGCTGGTATTACTCGGGTTATGGCAGATTGATGAACATCGGTGTCAGCTATTACGATGCTCCCGAGATCATGAGCGTGCTGGATGTTCCCAATGATCAGGGCGGCAAAGTACTGGTCAGCTGGGAAGCTTCGCTCAACGAGATGGGACCCTTCAATATCGATATGTACGGCTTGTGGCACAAGGTCGATCCCGATCTCTTCGATATGAGCACAGTCAATCCCGTGGAAGTGCCCAATATGGACGCGCTTTATGACTATGGAAAGAATGCCAAGAAAGACGATATCGTGACAGTGAGAACCACGGAAGATGTCGCGACATGGCGTTTCGTAGGCATGGTTCCGCCGCATCCGGGCATGCATCATTACAGCCTGGCTGCAGGCACATGGAAAGACTCCACCGTCGTCGACGGCCTGTATCTCAACACCTATATGGTAACGGCTTACGCCGAAGACGGCTTTGTGGATTCTGAGGAAGCCATGGGATATTCGGTAGACAACCTGCATCCGCATGTGCCCATGGGCTTTGCAGCTATGGAATCCGCCGGCAGTGTGAAGCTGACCTGGGAAGCGCCTGTGGATGAGGATTTCAACTACTTCGCACTGTACCGTGAAGACATGACAGAACCTGTCGCCATGACGACGGAACTGGAATTCGTGGACACGGATGTTGAAATCGGCAAAGAGTACACCTATCATCTGACGGCTTTCGATTTCTCCGGAAACGAGAGCGGTCCGGCCGATGCGACATTGACGATGACGTCAGTGATCGGCAGCTCGAATATGATCCCCACCGAGTTCGCGTTGAGAAATAACTATCCCAACCCGTTCAATCCGGTGACGACGATCAAATACGAATTGCCCGATCCGAGCAATGTGACGATCAAAGTGCTCAACATCGCTGGCCAGGAAGTGGCCACGCTGGTGAACACGGATAAAACTGCGGGTTATCACACGATCAGCTGGGATGCGACGAACGTCGGCAGTGGTGTCTATTTCTACACCATGAAAGCCGGTAGCTTCAAAGCGACTCAGAAGATGATTTTGACCAAGTAATTTTTTGGTCATCAGCTTTAATGAAAGGGCCTTCGGTTTATACCGGGGCCCTTTTTTATTGTTGAATCACGAAGCACACGAAGAAAAAGAGTCAGAAGAGAGAACCGGCGCGTGTCATTGCGAGGATGACAGTGACGTAGTCACTGGACGACGTGGCAATCTCGATAACCAATCATGCTGACTTTGGAGTGCATTTCATTCATGCGCTGCTCTTACAGGTGTCGTCCACCTCTCAGGTGGCCTACACCTTTCGGTATTTTATCATATTATTCATCCCGTTATCCTGTCAATTTGTTTTTCTCTGTATCCTTCGTGTCCTCTATGGTGATTCAGATCTTTCTCAGCGTCCTCCGCGTTCTCGGCGGTTAATATTTACTCATTCTTTGAAATATGAACGTCGGTGATGATCTCATCCTTTCAGAATTCCGTAATTTCACCTTGACTTTCTTCGCTGAAATGTGTAAATTAAATCTTTTGTAAGTGACAACTTTCCTGATATTTATAGGGCAATTTATTTGACTAAATCTGTTGTATTTTTGCTGGTGATTCACCTCATGACAGGCGTTGTGACGGGAAAAGAACATTCTCCCCGTCCACATCTCCCGGGAATCGTTATCGTTAAATTGAACGCGGATATTCCATTCCGAAGTTCGCACGCATATCAACACCTGACTGAACAACATGCTGTGCTGAAAGTCGAGACTATGTTCGAGAAAATGAACCGGCATTCTCTGGTGAAAAAGAGTTTAGGCGGGATATACCGTTTGCAGTTGCCCGATCATGCAGACGTGATGAAAGTCTGCGGCATGCTGAACGGTCTTTCGGATGTGACGTACGCCGAACCCGATTACCTGCTTCCTGTGGAAGCTGTTCCCAACGATCCATATTTCAATATTCAATATCACCTGACGCAGATCCGCGCAGCAGAAGCATGGGATGTGGTGAAGGGCGATTCCACGGTCATTATCGGCATCATCGATACCGGAGTGGACTGGGATCATCCGGATCTGGCGAACGCGATCTGGCAGAATGCCGATGAGAAGCTGAATGGGGAAGATACAGATAACAACGGCTATGCGGATGACGTCCGAGGCTGGGACTTTTTAGAATCGCATGCGTTTGATTACCCTCCCGCCTATGGTGAGGACGGTATCGAAGCGGATAATGATCCAATGGATTTTGACGGCCATGGCACGCACGTGGCAGGGATTGCCGCGGCGGTCACCGATAATGCCGAGGGAGTCGCGTCTGTCTCATGGAATTGCTCGATCATGCCGCTCAGAGCCGGGTACAAAGCCACGGATGGCTATGGATATATCGTCATGTCTGCCGCGGCAGAGGCCTTTGTTTATGCCGCGGATAATGGCGCGCATGTGGTCAATCTGAGCACAAGTGCGAGCAATACAATCGTTGACGCCGCCCGCTACGCCTTCGACAGCGGACTGGTCATCGTCAAATCAGCCGGGAATGACAATAGGAACACTCCCGATCTCCTTGAAACACAGCCATATTGCCTGAATGTGGCTGCTGTGGATCGTTTCGATCAGAAGACTTGGTATTCTGATTACGGGAAATGGGTCAGTCTTTCGGCTCCGGGTGAAAGATCCTATACCACAGTTATCGACAAATATGGTTCTGTACAGGGAACATCCTATTGCTCACCCCAGGCGGCTGGTGTCGCCGCTTTGATCAGAACACAGCATCCTGACTGGAGTGCCGCGGATATCATTTTTCAGATCATGGGAACGGCGGATAATATCAATCAGCAGAATCCAAATTACAGCGGTCTCCTGGGCAGCGGACGGATCAACGCGATTAGGGCTGTCACCGAATCCGTAATTCCTGCACCTAATATCGAAATGAACGCAATTGTTCTCATTGGTGGCGATGATGATGGTATTGCAGAAGCAGGCGAACGGCTCTCATTGGTGGTGGAATTCGTCAACCGGATGGGGACGGCTGTGAATGTCATGGCAGAACTCATGATCGACCACTGGGCGGTGAGCATCGACAAGGGCAGTGCGTCTATCGGCGATATTCCCGGCCTTCGAAATTTGGATGAAAATGTAAAAGACAATGAAGCAGATCCTTTCATCATAACCATCGATTCTCTGGCGATTCCACAGCGTGTATCCGGCACTGTAAAAGTACACGATCAGAATGGCTACAGCCAATCCTTTGCTATTCATTTCGCCATTTCGCCGTCACTGTTGGTCGTGGATGATGAGGAATTGCAAAACGAATCCTACTACTATGCTGCCCTGGATTCTCTGGGAATATCTTACGATTGCTGGAATCGCGATGCTCAGGGATCCCCTTTTATTTTGGGGAGATACCCCTCGGTCGTATGGTTTTGCGGCCACTGGACGATCCCCAGCCTCGATGCTGGCGACCGCGATGTTCTGAAGGCGTATCTGGACCAGGGAGGAAGTCTGTTCCTGTCAGGTCAGGACATTGGATGGGATCTGTGCGATCCCAATCCACCAAAAGATTTCGCAAACCAGCGCATCATCTCCGATGGCGAATCAAAGAATTTCTATGAGGATTATCTTCGGGCGATTTACCTTAATGATGTGGCCGGCTATAGCCAGTTGAGCGGAGTCTCCGGAGATCCGATCGGGGATGGGACATCCTTCCAGATTTACCAGCCCGGTAGGCCGGTCACCGAACAATACCCCAGCGAGATCGCTCCCACAGACAGCGCCGCGCCTGTATTCGTATATCCGGATCAGGGCGCAGCTGCCGTCCGTCATTCCGGTATTTACAGATCGGTCTATTTCGCTTTTGGCGGCTGGGAGGCTATCGTGGATGAAGCGCAGCGCTTCATTGTGATGGATCGAACGCTCGAGTGGATGAATGGAGTGAGCATCGTCCACACCCCGTTGTCCAATGTCGGAGATACGACGCAGGCGCGAACCGTGAATGCTCAAGTCATTTCTGCGATGAGTCCGATAGCACGCGTGGATCTGTTCTGGGATACCGATGGTGAGTATCCGTTTAAGAGAAAAAAGATGGAAAAGAGGGATGGAAATACCTACGAAGGCATGATTCCGGCTGCCGGTAGTAATGAGGTTCAGTATTTCATCCTTGCGAGCACTGAAAACGGCTACACGACGCCGGTGAAGATGCATACCTACACCAGCGAACTGGATACCGTGCCCCCGGTGATCTCTGGTGTGTCATCGATACCTAACTCTATTACCCGGCGGAGCGATCATCCGGTGTCCGCAGAAGTCGTCGATCAATATGGCGTTGACACCAGTTCGGTGAAGTGTGAGTTTCGGACGAGTTCGAACGATAGCGGCAGTTTTCACTTGACGCATCAGAATGGTAATCTGTTTTCAGGGATATTGAGTGGTGACTTTCATTACGGTGATACTGTTTTTTACAGAATTCATGCAATGGATCTCTCGCTGGAACAGAACAAAACTGTGAGTCGTAAATTGCATTTTATTGTCGGCATGGAGGATTTCGAGACAGGATTGGCACATTGGAGTGGCGATTGGGGGCTGGACAGTATAACGGTGCATTCGGGCCGCTTCGCCCTGTCAGATCATTCAAAATCCGGTATTGGTTATCCTGACAACAGCGAGTCGATCATCAGATTGAATGATGCGCTGGATTTTTCCGATGTGACTTCGGCATCGCTGCAGTTCTGGTCGAATCATGAGCTCGAAGATATGCAGGACTTCGGATACATAGAATTGAGCGGCGATGATGGTGCTACCTGGACAGGGATCGGGGAGTGCATCACAGGCAGCTCCATCGATTGGAAGGAGTACAGTTATTCACTGGAGGATTTTATTGATTCCGGTGTTGACGTTTTTCAGTTGCGTTTTCGCCTGAGCACGGATTCGTCGCAGGCAGTTCCGATGAGGGGATGGGCAATCGATGACATCAGGATCGTGAGCGAAACGTCAACATCGGCAGCAGGCATACTGACTGACGCGCATGTGCCTGATAAATACTATTTGTCCCAGAATTATCCCAATCCGTTCAATCCGGGAACTTCGATTGAATACGGATTGTCGGCATATTCGAAAGTAAGAATTAATATTTACAACCTTTTAGGACAGCGGATCATGACGCTGGTCAATGAATTTAAAAGCGCGGGAGTGCATGAAGTCGCATGGGATGGTCTTGATGCAAATGGAGTCCGCCAACCCAGCGGAGTATATATTTACACAATGATAACGAACGAATATATTCAAACCAATAAAATGATATTGTTGAGGTAATGTAAAAATGAAAAAACAACTCATCTTTTGTCTGTTATTGATTCCTTTCAGCAGTGGGGTGGCTTCTGACTATAATGCAGAGGCTATTAATCGCATCATCGGGGAGAAGGGTGCCCGGTGGACTGCCACAGAAAATCGCATTACCGCCATGGCCGCGGAAGAGCGAAAAATGTTGTGCGGTGAAATTATGCTGCCGGATTACTCTGTGAATCCGGAAATCCTCTCCTTCGAGGCTGTGAAAGATATCCCGTCACATTTAGACTGGCGTGACAATAACGGAAATTGGGTGACACCAGTTCGGGATCAGGGACAATGCGGAAGCTGCGTCGCGTTCTCAGAATTGGGACAAATTGAGTCCTGGTGGAAAATCCGTAACGCGAATACCGATACGGTGATCGACCTCTCAGAGCAGATCATTCTTTCATGCAGTAATGCTGTGACTTGCGCGCATGGAGGATATATGTCCAGTGTGCTTGAATGGGTAAAACTCAACGGAGTGCCGCTCGAGGAATGCATGAGCTATCAGGCCTTGGATGGCATACCATGCAGCAATGCGTGTGATGACTGGCAGGCTCAGTCCGTGACAATCCCTGGCTGGGGATGGGTTTCGTATGAAAAAGATATTGTTGCAAACATTAAAAGCGCACTATATCGCCACCCGGTATCCGCCAGTTTTACTGTTTACAGCGACTTTTACGGGTATCATAGCGGTGTCTACGAGCATGTCTATGGTAATGCCGAGGGCGGGCATGCGATTCTGATCGTTGGATGGGATGATGAGGAGCAGAGCTGGATCTGCAAAAACAGCTGGGGAGTGGACTGGGGCGAAGAAGGCTACTTCAGGATCAAATGGGGCGACAGCAATATGGGAGACTACGCACCTTTCATTTATGATGGAATGACGAGCCGTGTTTCCGTACAGCTCGCGCCGGATATATTTGAATTCGATATGACAGTCGGCGATTCCTCGATACATGAGCTCGAAGTGACGAATATCGGGCCAGACAATCTGGAATATGCCGCAATGGATTACATGTACGGGAATGGTGTGCCTGCATGGATGGAGATCATGGACGGCGGTGGTGTGCTCGCTCCAGGAGAGACAATGCCGATTCGCTTCAAAGTGAAGACCAGGGAACTCGATCCAGGCACATACCGGGCAAGACTGGGTGTCCGATCCAACGACAGTTATCTGCCGCTCAAGGAGCTGATCTGTCGTCTGAATCTCGTTCCACCCGATCATGATCTCAAAGTATCTCAAATCTTGCTTCCGAATGATTATGTGCGCATATTCTCCTATATGCAATTCACTTCGACGATAAGCAACGAGGGATTATCTTCTGAGACCAATGTCGATGTCCTGGGTACGATTCGAATGGGTGATCAGATTGTTTTCTCGGATACGGTGCGCATCGATGCGATCGCTCAATTCGGCGTGATTTCTATCAAATTTGATTCTCTTTATATTACTCAATCCGGTGTGCTGGATATTCACGTGGAGCTTCTCAATCTGGATAATGATCATAACGGCTATAATGATTACCTGAATCAGACCGTTGAGGTGAAGCATCTCGTCGACAGCTTTGAAAATGAGTGCGACCTGTGGCTTTGTGAAGGCGGCTGGGGGGTGAGTAATTTGTTGAACGGGCATAGTGGGAGCCATTCGGCACATGTGAATTCAGGGGCATTTCCTTATTTAAATGACATGAGCGGAAGCATGACCTTTGTGCCGGGATTCGAACTGCACGCCGTGAAAAGTGCCGTGATAAAATATTATACGCGTTACGCGACTGAGAAAGACAAAGATGTCTGTTACATCGAAGTCAGCGGTGACAATGAGAAATGGGATCTGATGGATACGATTTCAGGTATCAATCTGGCGTGGACGCAACGGGAACTGAATATCACCGATTATATCAAGCCTGAATATCCAAGAGTCTGGGTGCGTTTTCGATTTATTTCAGACAGCGATATCAATAACGTGGGAGTGTTGATCGATGATATCGAGATCTATCCGCTGGAGAGTACACATGTAAGTGACTTCAGCCAGCCCTCAGCACAACCGACTGACCTTGCGTTGTTTCAGAATTATCCGAATCCGTTCAATCCTGTGACCACCATCAGCTATCGGTTACCGTCAGAGAGCGACGTCGATCTTTCCATTTACAATCTGAATGGTCAACGTATTCTCACATTGATGAATGGACGACAAACCGCAGGACACTATACGATTACCTGGAACGGAAGGGATGATGCCGGTTCGCTGATGAGTTCCGGGATCTATCTTTACAGACTGAACGCGGGGAATGAGATCCAGACGAGAAAATTGACTTTGATGAAATAGGATATATATCTAAAATTCTAAAATTAACTCACAAAATACAGGATGTGATTCATGAGAAAATTGGCGCTGATTATCGGTTTATTCCTACTGAATACTGCATACGCGACTGAAAATGTACAGAAAATAAATTCAATGATCATAGAAAGCAACGCGCAGTGGACTGCGGCTCAAAACTGGACGACGGCATTGACTCTCGAGGAAAGGCGCAATCTGTGTGGTTCATTCATGCAGCCGGCGAATCCGGCTGATGCTGAGTTGATGACGATCGATGCTGTATCCAGCCTGCCGGCTCAATTGGACTGGCGGACGAATGGTGGAAACTGGGTGACACCGGTGAGAAATCAGGGGAGTTGCGGCAGCTGTTGGGACTTTTCAGCCGTAGGCCAGATCGAAGCATGGTGGAAGATCAGAAACGGGGATCCCAACGCGAATATCGACCTGTCCGAACAGTTTATACTCTCTTGCAGCGATGGCGGTTGTGACGGATATTGGGTATCCGGTGCCCTCGATTTTGTAAAGGAGAACGGTATCCCCACGGAGAGTTGTTTTCGATACTATGCGGACGACACAATCCCATGCAGCAATACATGCGAGAACTGGCAGGACGAGGCAATCAAGATTCCGGGATGGGGATATATCACGCTGAGTGAAGCCATCGTCGAGAATATCAAAAATGCGGTCTATAGACATCCCGTATCCGCTTCTTTCACTGTGTATGAGGATTTCAATTATTACTCCGGCGGCGTGTACGAACATGTCTGGGGTTCGGAACTCGCGGGGCATGCGATTCTCATCGTCGGCTGGAATGATGCGGAACAGAGCTGGATATGTAAAAACAGCTGGGGTGAAAACTGGGGTGAAAATGGATATTTCCGGATCAAGTGGGGCGACAGCGGTATGGGAACATACATGTCATTCATCTGGGATGATGTGATCGGTAATTCAAGTCTGTCTGTGACCCCGGAGAATCTGCAGTTCTCGCTTTTTTCCGGTGAACAATTTGAACAGGATCTGCTCATCACCAACAACGGCCTTGAGCAACTTGAATTCATACTCATCGATTACGAAGTACCCATTGCATTTCATACGGACGATTTCAATGCATGGGATGGTATGTCGTGGTGGTGCGGCGATGAAAAGATCGGTGGATATGAAGATCACTGGCTGCAATATCTGGATACACCGGTGATTGACCTGTCAACGACATCTCAGCCGGAGTTGACATTCAAAGTCCGGTGGGATGTCGAAAGAGCGGAAGGCGCCAGTCCGCCATACGATGGATGGGATGGTTGTAACGTGTGGGTGTCAGCTGACGGAGGTGAAAGCTTTGAACCGGTCTATCCTGATTACCCTCAATATGACAGCAATTCACTCTTCAGCTTCGGTGATGTGGAACAGGGTTGGGATCTGGGGAGCGGCGTGCCCGGGTGGACCGGGAGCAGCGCGGGCTGGCAGGACGCGAAAGTCAATCTGGCTGCATACCAGTACGCAACAAATGTGGTCATACGGTTCGCGTTTGCCTCTGACAAGGGGCTTTGCACCAACGACGATCCGGGCCTGACAGGCTTTTTTGTGGATGAGGTGATAGTGACAGATGGCACGAATGTCCTGTTTGGCGATAGTGCGGAAACGGATACGGAAATGTTAGCGAGGGGGTATGGATCAAAGAATGCTGACTGGATGCAGATCAGTTACGATGCGGGTCTTTTGAGGACAGCCGAATCAATAAGAGCCACAGTAAAAATCGACACGAGAGATCTGGCTCCCGGTAATTACCGCGGATTGATACAGATGAATACAAACGATACGACGCACTCCATGCTTGAACTCCCGGTACAACTGGACGTGAAGATGGCGAGCCATGATCTTGCTGTCGAAGAAATTATTGTCCCTGATTATGGTCTGGCCATCCTTTCCTCTCAGGAAATTGAGGCTGTCGTTGAAAACAAAGGGTACTCTCAGGAGAGCAATATCAGTGCTGTATGCACGATCGCCAGTGATGATCTTGTCATCTACAACGATATCGTGCAAATCGGTTCACTGGCATCAGGTGCCAGAGAAGTCATTCAATTTGCGCCTTTCTATGCTACAGAAGTGGGCGTGATGAAAATACGCGTGGAATTGTCAGACGTCGATGATTTCAATAATTTCAATAATGCTATGGAGACAGAATTAACCATCACCAACATGTTTGAGAGCTTTGAAAGTCTGGATGGAAAATGGAAGCTGTCGGGCGGGTGGGGAACGACCATGTTTTACGGCGCGCGTACCGGTGAAATGGCTGCGCACGTGAATAACGGCGTCATTCCTTATTCGAATGATATGAACGCGTTCATGACTTACGACGAGGGCATCAATGTACAGAATCTGAGTGCATTGAAGCTCAAGTATTATGCCAAATATTTCACGGAAAAAGACAATGATTTCTGTTACCTTGAAGTGAGCCCGGATAAAAGGACATGGACGGCTGAAGATTCGATCTCGGGGATGGACCTGACCTGGGCACAGCGGGAAGTCGATTTGAAAGAATATCTTGGTCAGGGCGAGAAAATATGGTTCAGATTTCATTTCGTCAGCAATGTTTCCATTGTTAATTTCGGCGTATTAATCGATGATTTGGAGATCTATCCCACGCTGGCGACACGCGTTGTTGATCAAACACCTCAGGAGGGCATCCCGGTCGATTGGCAGTTGGGCCAGAATTACCCAAATCCATTCAACATGAAGACGACGATCTCGTACACGCTGAAAGAGGCAGGTCCTGTCACATTGAAGATTTACGACACCACCGGACGGATCGTTCGGACTCTGCTTCATTCATCTCAATCAGCTGGTTATCATATAATTGACTGGAATGGCAGGGATGACTTTGGAATGGCAGTGAGTACCGGGGTCTATTTTTACAGGATGACGGCAGGAGCCGCCTACGCGGTAACGAACAAGATGATCCTGTTAAAATAGTATAGAAAAAAAGTTGGCTTAAAAATACTGGGACAGAAACTTCAATGTGAGAGGATGGAATAGCAGATGTGCCGAATGTTGATCGCTGCGGGAAGTTTCGATATTTCCGCAATTATAGATGACTTCATAACCATGGCCATGGATCAAAATGAAAAACATGAGAACAATGCCGATAAGGAGTTTCGTCACGGCGATGGATGGGGCATTGTTTACATGCAAGACGGAAGAATGCAAGTCAGAACCTCTCTTGCAGCATGCTATGAGGACGACGCAATAGAGACATACAGGCATCTTGAAACACCGCTATGCGTACTTCACGCCAGGAAGGGAAGCAAAGGATCTGTGAACCTGGAAAATGTGCATCCCTTCCAGGCGTCCGGGTACGCCTTTTGCCATAATGGCACCGTAGACGATGATTTGATCTTTGAAGACCATCTCAAGCCTGCGGGAGATACTGATTCCGAAAGAATATTCTATTATCTGATTTCGAATCTGTCCGATGGGCTCAACGAACGCGTGATTTATGACAAATACATGGGTATCAAAGAATTCACCGGCATAAACTCAATTGTGACCGATGGCAAGACGAGTTTCATTATCAACTGGTTTTCGAAAAAGCCAGACTATTATACTTTAAAGGTTTTGGAGACGCCTGACTACGCAATCATGTCATCGGAAATACTGCCGCATTTCAGAGGCGGGGACTGGAGCCGATCGAATAATCGAGATATCTACCGGCTGAATACATCAACGATGGAGATTGTCAAGAATGCGCATTTGGCTTAGGCAGGCATTCGTTTGCGTTTCCTCGCCGGTATTGTGGGTCATTTGAGATTGCCCTAGACAAGTCCCAGGTTTGGAAATAGCTCCATTTGCGCTTCATAGGAGCCGATGCGTTCCAGTATTTGCCTGAGACGGTCATCGTCGCAGTGTATATCGAAATCATCGGTATTCACGATTAATACACGGTGGTTTTTTGCATAATGAGACACCCATTCTTCATAGCGTGTATTGAGCTGCGCCAGATATTCTTTGGATATCTCCCTTTCATATTCACGTCCCCGTTTCCGTATCCGGCTGATCAGCGTCCATATCGAGGCGCGTAAATATATCACCAGATCCGGATAGCGCAAAGCATTGGTGATGGTTTTATAAAGATCGAGATAGCTGCGATAGTCTCTCTCTTCCATATTGTTCTGGGCATAAAGATTGAAGGCAAAAATCTCAGCGTCTTCAAATATGGTTCTGTCCTGGATCGATGTCATTGTGCTCTGTTGTATGATCAAGTTCTCTTTGAAGCGCTGAGTGAGAAAAAAAAGCTGTGAATGATAGCTCCATCGCTTCATGTCTTTGTAAAAATCCTGAAGATATGGATTTTCGACAACCTTCTCGTAATACGGCTTCCAGTTGAATCGTTCGCTAAGCAGACGGGTCCATGTTGTTTTGCCGACGCCGATATTCCCAGATAATGCGAAAAAGTAGTTGTGCGCCATACCTATTCGACCACCATGAGTTTTCCTTTATGCTGCGAGACGATCGTGTCTTTGAGCCAGTTGACATCGTCTTTTTCAGGATAGTCAGTGGTATAGTGCAGACCGCGGCTCTCTCGCCGGTGCAAGGCCGATGCAATGATGAGTTTCGCGTTCAGTACGAGATTTCGCAGTTCAAGTAGACCTTCGGATACTTTGGTCTTTTTATAGTATTTTTCGACCTCCTTGTAAATGAGATTGACGCGACGTCGCGCCCTTTTCAGACGCAGGTCGGATCTGACGATACCTACATAGTCCCACATGATGCTCTGAACTTCTTCCTTGTCATGAGAAATAAGGATCCATTCTTCCTGATTGAACGTTCCCTCATCGCTCCAGTCCGGTATGGATGGAAAGTCCGGAGACGATGCATATTTGCGAGAGTTGATGATATCAAGGTAAATTTCATGCGAGAAAACAACCGCCTCAAGCAGCGAATTCGATGCCAGGCGGTTTGCGCCATGTACACCTGTGCACGTGACTTCACCGCTGCCGTAGAGATTGGAAATGCTCGTGCGTCCATGCAGGTCTGTGACAACACCGCCGCATGTGTAGTGTGCCGCGGGGACAACCGGAACCGGCTGACGGGTGAAGTCGAGGTTGAAGCTGAGAACTTTCTCGTATATAGTGGGAAATGAATTGATAAATTCCTTTCCATCAAGATGTGTCGCATCGAGGTAGACACTATCTTCTCCGCGTTTTTTCATTTCAGCATCGATCGCTCTGGCGACAATATCTCTTGGAGCGAGTGAACCCATCTCATGGTAATTATCCATGAAGGGCTTTCCATCCTTTGTCTTTAACTCTGCGCCAAAGCCACGCACAGCCTCTGAAATTAAAAATGATTCCGCCTCAGGGTGATAGAGTGTTGTGGGATGAAATTGCATGAATTCCATATTCGCGATCAATGCCCCTGCCCGCAATGACATTGCGATGCCATCGCCGGTGGCTATTGAAGGATTTGTCGTATGAAGGTATGTCTGTCCACTGCCTCCGGTAGCGAGTATCGTTGCCCTGGCGAGAAATGTGATGATTTCACCAGACGGTACGTTGAGAACATAGGATCCCCAACAGTGTATTCTGTCGCTCTCCTTGCTGTTGATCAGATGATGCTCTGTGATCAGCTCGATGGCGAAATGTTTTTCGTAAATCGTTATCCGGGGGTGTGACTTGATAGCAGATAACAACGCGTTTTCAACTTCCTTGCCGGTGAGATCCTTGGCGTGAACGATCCTGTTTCTGGTGTGACCACCTTCTCTGCCTAAAAGATAAGGCGAGTTTTTGGAATCTTTCTTTTTTGTAAAGTTGGCGCCCCATTCGACCAGTTCCTGTACACGACGCGGACCCTGCCTCACCAGCATATCAACCGCGTCCGGATGACACAATCCGTCGCCGGCCTTCAGTGTATCTTCAACATGAATATCAAAGGAATCTTCGGGTGAGAATACGGCGGCAATGCCTCCCTGGGCATAGTTTGTATTTGATTCCGCTTTTTCTTTTTTGGTGATAATTGATACTGAACCGTGTTCGGAAAGTTTAAGCGCGAGAGAAAGACCAGCAATACCACTTCCAATGATTAGAAAATCAGATTCAATTGTCATGTTCAGTTATGTTCCAGAAGTTCTCTGACCTTTGATTTGAGTTCGGAAAGATTGGATGATTTTATCAAATATGCATCCGCCGACCATGTCGAAAAGTCAGACTTGAAAGTTGAATATGCGGAGTTTAAAATCACTTTGATGTTTTTATCGATTTCCATGATTTTTTTTAACGTTTCGATACCATCCATGACATCCATTCTGATATCCAGTATGGCCAGATCGATCTTTTGTTCACTTAATTTATTCAACGCTTCAAGCCCGTTCCCGGCAAGAATGACTTCATATCCCTCATCCGAGAATTCCTGTTCATATAAAGTGCGCAGGTTTTTCTCGTCTTCGACAACAAGGAGCTTTTTCATGATGGGACTCCTCAGTTTCAAAATGATGCTGTGCTTTGTTCCATCTCCTTGATTTAACATAAAACAAAAGAGAAAGAAAATCAACCGATTTTTTATTGCCGCGATATTCACATGGTGGGTCATAAAAAAAAGGCCAGCATCTTATTACGATGCTGGCCCCCCCCTAATCTCAGATGTGAATCAATTTAACCTAAAGAGAGTTCCCAATTCTCCTTGAGTCTTTGTTCGTTTTTATATAGAGGCAAGGGCTCGATTTTGCGGAAAAATATTTTTAAAAATATAGCTTTTTTATTTCAATATTCTTAAAATAATGCTTCAATATCTCTGTGTAGTGGTAACCCTTGAGCGCCATGACTGTCGCACCGACCTGACACAAACCGACGCCATGACCCCATCCGCCGCCTTTCAATGTGATCCTGTCGACTTTCCCTTCACCGGATAAGACTTTCTTTACATAGAAACAGGAGCTGTAGAGATGGCTTTTCGAAAAGAGACGTCGGATGTTCAGCTCTTTTCCCACCGTGATTGTCCGTTTTGAACCGACGATCTTGATATAGATGATGCGACCAGATGCACCTCTTGACAAAGGGATGATATCCTGAAGTTCTCCGATATCGACATTGTTTTTTTCCCGGATCAGTTGTTCGATCTCTTCCCGTTTATAGCTTACTTCCCAGCGGAACAGATTTTCCGTCGAATAGAGGTTGGCCAGTTTTGGCGGCAGCTCGTGAATATCCGTGTTGCAGAAGACAGGCGGGCTCGAATCGATCAGTCTTTGCGCCTTGTCTTCGGTATCCGCAGGGTATTCGATCTTCTCCTCACTGTCAATACCGTCGACCAGATAGGGAATATCTCTTTCATCCCACACATTGCGGTAATTTTCGATAATGCCGCCGCAAATCTTTGAGTATCGTGCGTCACACACGTCGCCTCCGTACATCAGAAATTCCCCGTATGTATTTTCGACAGCCTTGCGCGAAATGTCCTGCTCCCTGAGCACTCCCTGATAGCATTGACAGTGATCGTCGGAACATAGATGATAGGATGTGTTGTAATGGTGCTTTCCCATTGTAGCCAGCACAGTACTGCGCGCAGCGATTGTCTGGGCTTCGAGCAGGGCAATGGGGCAATCCGGAGTCATTTCAGAAGAATTTACGCTTGCCAGATAGTCTTCGATATTGAGTTCGTTGATTGCCTCGAGTTCTCCGCTATTGTTAAAGCCGATTTCCAGGATGCCTCTGTATTCGAGGGTCTCAGTACGCTGCCAGTGAAACTCGATACCGATCGGCACCTTATCCACAGCGATATGCGCATCTGGTTTGGATGGGATGACCCTGATCCTCGAGCCAAGCTTTTGCCCATCGATAGAGATCTCACCGGAGGCATGTGTCTCTATGTTTTCAACAACAGTTGAATCATCCGTATCGGGAAGAGTCGATAATTGTTTCTCGGCCTCATTCCTGCTTTCAAAATCTCCAACGACAAGCCAATAGTCCCGGTTATCCAGAGTCACCGTTTCGAAAGGAATGGTTAGTCCGACGCGTCTGATTTTCGGTTCAAATCCCTTTTCCTTCAGCAAATCTGACCTTTCCCGGGCAAGCTCCAGATCCCTGTACAATCCAGTGCGGATCTGATATGTCACCTTCGCCGGTTTGGGGGATGACATGTCGCAGACATAGCCGGTTGAAGCACGGCCGGCAAATTTTACCTGATTGTTGACATCGACGATCTGAAAGTCTTCATGACATTTAAATGTTACGGTTTCAGCGGATTGAATGATTCCAATCCTGATCGTGGGGGCTTTGTGAAATTTGTCTTTTTTGTTCATCGCAATACCTGTAAAATTGTTGAAATCCAATAACCATAACGATTAATGCCGCAATAATAACAAATGGATCGACGTGATCGCCGGAGAGGTACCAGCTGATATCAGCGTCTTCCACATTCGAAAAAATAAGTGCCAATGCATTATTTGTCGAATGGGCGATGATTGATGGGTAAATACTGTCGCTTTTCCACGCCATGACACCAAGGAATATGGCAAATATAATGATCTGTATTGTCCACCATGGATTTAAATGCACAACCGCGAAAATGAGCGACGTCAGCATGATCGCCTTTGTGACGTCGAAGGCATGTTCAAAGCTTTTCTGCACGAAACCTCTGAAAAGCATCTCTTCGCATACGCCGGCAAGAATCACAGCGGAGAAAACCAGGGAGATCAACTCAGCGGCACCGTTGAACTCCATTGCCTGTTTGAGTATGTCCTGAAACGCGTCTGGCATGGGAAAAAATATAGCAATCAGCCGGTCGGCTTCGTCTGCCAGCACAGACAATGCCAAACCCAGAAGTATGGAAGTGATGAGAATGTTGGGTTGAATGGCTTTCAACCTGAAGGTTTCAACCAGAGAGAACTTTTTGCGAATGGCATAAACCAGCGCTGGAAGGATCGTCATTCCCTCGATGAGCAAAAATTGAGATTTCTGCAGTCCGAGCAATATCGAGATCATAGCTCCGAAAATGATCATGGCGCCCGTGATGACGATGATGAACAATGCCTGATTTTGATCGGGTATCCTGGATCTATTGTTTTCCATACGAATTTACTGCCTCACTTAAGAGAATGCCTGTGGCAACAGACATGTTCAGAGACTCTGCCTGTCCGTGGAGCGGGATCCTCAAGCGGACATCCGCCAGCGCGGCAATATCAGAAGCGATGCCTCTGGACTCGTTGCCTACAATGATGACTTTCCTGTTCGAATATTGATGTCTATGATAATCAGTGTCACCCTGAATTTCCGATGAATAGATCGTGAATCCTCCGTCCTTCAATATCTTCAACTGCTGAACCAGGTCAACATTCTCGACGACGGGTATATGAAATATCGATCCCATTGTCGAACGCAGCACCTTCTCATTGTAAAGATCTACGGAGTCGGCGCCAAGAAGCACGGCATCAATTCCGAATCCGTCGGCGGTACGAATAATGGTCCCCACATTGCCCGGATCGCGACCGCTGTCCACAGCCAGGAGAAATTTCATGTCGAGAAGTTCAACCAGAGTTTCCGGCTTGTTGACAATGCCCAGCACGCCCTGAGAATTTACCGTGTCCGAGAGGGTAGCCAGATCTTTGTCAGTGATCTGCTTCACAGGAATGTCGTGTTCTCTACAGTGATCGAAAAACCATTCGACATCAATCGATGCAAGAGAAGACATGTGTAAGAGAAGTACTTCCATGGCGTAATCCGAATGTATCGCCTCTTTGCACATTTTGATGCCTTCGATGATAAATTTATTTTCCCGTTTTCTGAATTTTTTGGATTTGAGGGATTTATAGATTTTTAAGGTGTTTTTCGATAATGGCTCTGATTTATGAGATTTCAAAATACTTTTCTTCTTCTTTTTCGAGAATCGTCATAACCTCATGCGCTGTTTGAGAGTTCATCAGTCTTTCGCGAAATTCCTGATTGTGCATCAGACGTGAAATCCGACTCAACGCTTTAAGGTGTGGCCCGGTTTTATCAGGTGGTCCAACGAGCATAAAAATCAGCCTCACCGGAACATTATCTATCGAATGAAAATCTATGTCTTTATCGGCAATACCGAACAGGGCGACGATATCGTTGATTCCCTCTGCTTTGCCGTGAGGAATCGCTACGCGGTTGCCAACGCCCGTACTCATCACTTTCTCGCGATCGAGTATCGCTTTCAATATTTTGTTCTTGTCTTCGATTTTATTATGATCATAGAGGTAGTCCACCATTTCCTTGATCACATCCTCTTTGGAATGACTCGTTAAAGGGATGATGATCTGATCCTCTGTCAATATATCTTTCAATTTCATTTAACAGCTCCTCGTGCAATACCAACATTGCCCAGTTAAAGCTTGTAACCGATTTTACGCAGGAAGGATTTTCTCTCGGACACATCATCCTCGCCCTCAAACCCCAGGGGATTCTCTCCATCGATGACACCGAGAATGCCTCTTCCCTGATCTGTTTGAGCAATGATGAGTTCCACCGGATTTGCCGTAGCGCAGTATATACGGCATACCTCGGGAACGCGCTTGATCGTCTGCAGTACATTGATCGGAAACGCATCCTGGAGGAAGATGATGAAAGAGTGACCGGCGCCGATGCTCATTGCATTCTGCCTGGCCAGCTCGATGAGTTCGTCATTGGTGCCACTGTAGCGCACAAGCCTTTTTTCGGATGCTTCACAGAAAGCAACGCCAAATTGAATGTTTGGCACCGAATTGACCAAAGCTTCATGGATATCTTCAACGGTCTTGATAAAATGTGAATGACCCAATATCAAATTAAAATGATCAGGATTCTCTATTTGAATCAGGCTTATTTCCATGACAATTCCTCCAGCAGATAAAACCATAAAATAATGAATTTCCGATAATAAATCAAGTACTTTATGTCGTTTCTTGTGTATCCCGCGAACTGCAAATTCCAATGTAAAACAGTGTCGCTGCATCACGATTGTTGTCGCCATAAACGGTCCGCTATCAGTTCACACAGAAAAATGTGGCATTTATAAAACGATCATTAAAGATGATGACACTCTCCATATCGAACTTCATTCATACATGAGCGTAGAACAGGCGTTATACCGTTGTCTTTCTTTCAAAAAATCTGAAATATTTTAATCTTCACCAAACCGGAGAAAGGTTGTGAACCAAATTCAATTTTGTGATCTGCATTGTGATACAGCGATGGAACTCATCGCCGGGAATAGACTCAATGATACCAGTACTCAAGTCAATCTCCCCTCTATGACACTCGGAAACGTCGCGATTCAACTGTTTGCCTGCTATGTGCCCCCAAGCATACCGGAAGGAGAAAGGGCGCCTCTCGTGTCAAATATGATGGATCATCTGAAGAGGGAGATAGAAGTCAATTCTGAACAGATCGCACTGTGTACGACCTGTGATGATATCGTTTCCCGGATGGAGGAAGGCGTTAAGTGCGCTGTGATGACGATCGAGAACGGAATGGCGATTGAAAATGACCTTCGCAATCTGGAAAAATTTTATGAGGATGGCATACGTTGCATCACCATCGTTCACGCGAAAAGTCACGACTGGGCGATTTCATCGAACGATCAACATCCTGCATTCGATGGACTTACGCCTTTCGGAGAAAAAGTGATCGCGGCTATGAATGAAATGGGTATGATAATCGATGTGTCGCACGCACATGATATCACTGTGGAAAAAATTCTGAAAATCTCGAAGCTGCCTGTGATAGCGAGCCATTCCTGTGTCAGGGAACTTTGTGATTCGCCGAGAAATCTGAGTGATGATCTGATCAGGAAGATTGCAGATGGAGGTGGCATGGTCGGTATCAATTTTTACCCCGGATTTCTCGACGACCGCTATGCAAAATTGATCGACGAACGCGCAGGGTCTCTTTTCAGCGAATTGAGCAGAATGGAAAAAAAAGCCGGGAATGACATCGGGGAGATCTCAAGAATGTTTCAGCAGTTCAGGGTGACGTTGAAAGATAAAATGAGGGATGCACCTGTGAGTATGGATCGTATTTTTCAGCATGTCCTGTACATCATCGACCTCGTTGGTGATGACTGTGTTGGATTTGGTTCGGATTTTGACGGTATCCCCGATACTCCTGAAAACTTTGATGATTGCGGTAGTTTTCGGCATATTGCAGACTGGTTCCATGACGCTGGATTTTCAACAGAACGGATGAATAATATTTCACATCAGAATTTTCTGAGGATATTCAAATTGCATAACAACTGTTAAGCTGTTGTAATAAACAGAATAAAGTCGCTATTTTAAATTAAATATTGTAACTATATAATATTATATTACGATAACCTTCACTTTTTCTTCTTACAATCACCTTTTGTGATATACGTTATCCAAAAGGTGTAACTTATGCATTGACAAAGGGTTACAAATCTACATCTTGTATCTGATTTAAAAATATATACCAAATATTGATATTTTTTGAAAAAAATCTTGACAAAGAGGGAATAAAATCTTATATTAATGACCGTTTGGTAAACCTGGCCTTTTACCAACAGGGATGTAGGCGTAATTAATTACTATTCAACCACCAATGTTGCGGAGAAGTAATGGGCAAGTTTTCAATCCTTGACTCCAAGACCCCACCCGAGAACCTCGAATTACTCTTTGATCAGGAAAAGGACAGCTATGTTTTCAGTATCGATAATACCGAAGACTCCGTAGCTGTCGAAGAGATCGTTGATGACCGGGAAGAGGACGTTGTACCAGAGCTGTGTGAAAATGCCCTCACGGTACTACAGAAAAGATATCTCCTGAAGAATAAAGAAGGAAAGATCGTCGAGGATCCGGAGCAGATGTTCCGCCGTGTCGCACGTGTGATCGCCTCGGCCGATAAGAATTATGATCCAGAAGCGGATATCGAGTCCGTTGAGAGAGAATTTTACAATGTCATGGCGCGGCTTGAGTTTCTGCCCAATTCTCCGACGCTGATGAACGCGGGACGCAAGCTGGGGCAGCTTTCCGCCTGTTTTGTGCTGCCTGTCGAAGACTCCATGGAGTCTATTTTCGAGACGATCAAGAATACGGCGTTGATCCATAAAAGCGGCGGGGGAACCGGTTTCTCTTTCTCCAGAATACGACCGAGAAATGATCTTGTTCAATCGACGAAAGGCGTTTCCAGCGGACCTGTTTCATTCATGACTGTTTTCGATGCTGCCACAGACACAATCAAGCAGGGCGGCACACGCAGAGGCGCGAACATGGCCATCCTGCGCATCGATCATCCCGATATTCTCGATTTTATCAACTGCAAACACGACCATGACAAGCTCAATAATTTCAATATTTCAGTCAGCGTCACAGATAAATTTATGGAAGCCCTGGAGAAGGGTGGTGACTATGAGCTGATCAATCCCAGGACAAAAGAGGTCGCTGGAAAGCTGAATGCCGCAAGCGTATTCGAGCTCATCGTAAAAAGAGCATGGCAGAATGGTGATCCGGGCATTGTTTTCATCGACAGGATCAATGAGCATAACAGGACGCCGGAACTGGGAGAGATCGAGAGCACGAATCCGTGCGGCGAGCAACCCCTCCTTCCATATGAGAGCTGTAACCTCGGATCGATCAACCTGTCGAAAATGGTGACCGGTGGCGAGATCAACTACAACAAAATCAAGCGAACGGTGCATACGGCGATTCACTTTCTGGACAATGTCATAGACGTAAACCGCTACCCGCTGCCACAGATAGAAAAAATCACCAGGGCGAATCGAAAAATAGGTCTTGGTGTGATGGGCTTCGCGGACATGCTGATCAAGCTGGGAATTCCATATAATGACGATCACGCAATTGAAACCGCCCGGGCAGTGATGGAATTCATCAATGAGGAAGCCGAGATTAAATCTGAAGAGATCGCCAGGAAACGCGGCGAATTCCCCAATTTCGATTCCAGTCTCTACAAGACAACGGGTCATAACAAGGTTCGCAATGTGACTCGAACGACAATTGCGCCCACCGGTACATTGAGCATCATCGCGGACTGTTCGTCGGGTATCGAGCCGCTCTTTGCCGTCTGCTTCGTTCGAAACGTACTCGATGACAACAGGCTGTTGTACACGCACCCGGAATTTGAAAAAATGGCAAGGGAAAGAGGTTTTTACTCTCCCGAGCTCATGGACAACATCGCGGTTGAAGGAGGCGTGCAAAAGTTCGATGAAGTACCCGAAGATTTGAAAAGCCTGTTTATCACATCGCATGATATTGAACCGAAGTGGCATGTCAAGATGCAGGCGGCATTTCAGGAATTCACCGATAACGCGGTTTCGAAGACGGTGAATTTTCCGAATGACGCCACCGAGACAGATGTCAGAGAAGTGTATATGCTTGCTTACAAGCATGGATGTAAAGGCGTGACAATCTATCGCGATGGAAGCCGGGACGTCCAGGTTCTGAAGAAAGGCACAAAACCGGAGGCGAAGGATACACAGGAGGCGGTAGAAAATCTCGCAGCCACCGGTAAAATGGTGCGACCTGAAATCCTGGATGGGAAAACGATCAAGATGAAAACGGGCTGTGGCTCGCTCTATGTAACCATCAATGAGGAGAATGGCGTACCCTTTGAATTATTCAATACCATGGGCAAAGCAGGGGGATGTGCTGCGAGCCAGTCCGAAGCCATCGGTAGGCTGGTATCCCTCACGCTACGCCGCGGCATTTCTTTCGAAGATATTGTGAAAGAACTTGGCGGCATCAGTTGTCACAAACCGCATGGGATTGGTCGCCGTAAAAATCTTTCCTGTTCAGATGCGATCGCGAATGCGATCAACATCTATCTTCAACACGAAGGCATGGGCAAGGGCAAGCTTGAACAGCAAGGCGGGGCATGTCCTGAGTGCGGCGGCCCGATCGAACACGAAAGCGGCTGCGCCGTATGCCGGACCTGTGGCTATTCCGAGTGCCAGTAAATTGATAGACCGGGAACTGAGAATGCAATCGCACATAAGCTTGAAAGGCGACGACGATAAAGTATGATAAATTAAAAATCGAATAGTTCGTCGCGTATAGAATTGGTCGGGAAACTCAAGTCAACCTTCCGCATTTTTTCATCAGCGGAGGGTTTTTTTATGTTCAGAGGATTTCATGGATACATAATTTGCTTGCAATTATTAAATAAACGGTTTACATTTAGGTCACTCAAATGACGGATTATAAGGATCATACGCGGAGGCCATACAATGATCGAACAAATTTCCGATCTGAATATGCAGTTTCTCATAGAGTTGCTCAAAGACAGTGCAAATCTCAATAAGGAATTTGACATATTGAACCGTTTTCTGAATGAGAGAAAATGCACATTTCGTGGTGAGCCTATGCCGACATACATGAAGCCAAACTTCATTTCGCCGAAGCAGACGACCACACTGCAACAGATGGTGAATGTGATCAGTCATGTGCTGAACCGGTTCATCACGCACTATCTTCAGGATAAGCAGGTCCGGAAGATCTTTGGCTTCAGCAGTCTGGAAAATGAGCTCTTTGCCATAGAGCCCGGGTATAGTATCCCATTGGTTATTTCGCGCCTCGATGCGTTTATGGAAGATTATTCAGTGAAATTTTTGGAGTTCAATTGCGATTCACCGGCAGGTACGGCGTATTCCGATGTCATGGAAGAGGGATTCCGTCAGTTCCTCGACAGATATCCCGTGCTCGATGAGTGGAAATTTCATTATTATATGCGCCAGGAACAGCTACTCATCGCGCTGCTCAACTGCTACAAAGAATTCAGCCAGGGAAAAAATGCAAAGCGGAATCCAACCATCGCAATCGTGGATTGGGACGACGTGTCCACGCACTCCGAGTTCGAGCTACTGAAAGAATATTTCGAAGCCAGGGAATTCCCGACCCTCATCGCCAGTCCTCAGAAGCTGAAAATCAAGAATGATAAATTGACTTTTAATGATGAGCCCATAGACATCATCTATCGTCGCGTAATTACCCGTGAGTTGCTGAAAAAGAAGGATGATGCAGCGGATTTCATTGAAGCAGTCAAGAGAGGTATGGTCTGTATGGCCAATCCGTTTCGTTCAAATATCGTTGGTAATAAAAAAGTGCTGGCGATTTTGACAAATCCCAAGTATCAGGGTATATTCAACCGGGAGCAGCTGAAAGTTATTCGTGAATGTCTACCCTGGACACAGGTATTGAGCCGCGATAAGGCACTTTTCAATGATTTTACAGTCGATTTACGCAATTTTATCTATGATAACAAGAACAAGCTTGTGCTCAAACCGGCATGTTCCTATGGCGGCAAGGATGTTCATCTCGGATTTGAAACAGATGATGAGACCTGGCACCGTATCGTAGAGGAGAACATCGATTCCGAGGACTGGATCGTACAACAGTTTGTGAATATTCCGGAAGAGATTTTTCCCGAATTAAAGGGTGGCGGCGTGTCGATGAAACTGAAAAAGGTGAATATCAATCCATTTGCCATAAGCGGTAAATACGCCGGGACTATATCCCGTATTTCCGATAATGCCGTCATCAATGTCAGCGCTGGTGGTGGATTGATTCCGACTTTTACGGTCTCCAGAAAATAATGACGCTCAAAAATGTGTTGATTTTAACGGAGTTTGGTATTATATTGATTATATAGTGACAAATATTCACTTCTTCGGGGCAGGGTGAAATTCCCTGACCGGCGGTAAAAGCCCGCGAGTCGTGTGACATGACTGATCTGGTGGAATTCCAGAGCCGACGGTATAGTCCGGATGGGAGAAGAAATGCAAGCGACAAATCGTATTTCAAACCGCCCGAAGTTTACACAATTCGGGTATTTTTTTGCCAACTCAAAATGATCGGGTGTACGAAGGCTCGTCGTGCAGCTTCAATACAACATAAAACGGGAGAGTGAGATCAAAACAAACCACGACATCATCGATACTGCTCAATTGCGGCAGGATGTCGGCGAACCAGCTGAAGATCGAGAGATCATCCTGGAATTCAAGAACATCTCGAAATATTACGGTGAAACGGAAATTCTACAGGACATCAGCTGCCGGATTCATGAGGGAGAGTTTGTAAGTATTGTGGGGCCGAGCGGTTGCGGCAAGACCACGATTCTGCGAATCATCAAGGGCTTGTTGATGCCGGATTCGGGCAAGGTCTACTACAATCGCAGGATCATCAGGAGCAGGCGCGATATCGGCTTCATTTTTCAGGGTTCGAATTTGCTGCCCTGGCGCACGGTGATGGAAAACATCCGGCTTCCTCTGGAAATCTCACGCAGAGACAGTGCTGAAAATCAGGCAAAGATAAAGGAGTTCATCAGCCTCACCGGTCTCGCCGGCTCCGAAGATAAGTATCCGCATCAGCTGTCCGGCGGGATGAAGCAACTGGCTGCGCTCGCCAAGGCCCTTGTTGATGACGACAAGATCATTCTCATGGATGAACCTTTTGCCTCATTGGATCCGGCAACCCGGGAGATGATGGCGAAAAAATTACACGCGATCTGGAAGAAGACGAATACCACGATCATTTTTGTCACGCATTTCATCGATGAAGCCGTTTTTCTCTCGGACAAGATCATCGCGCTCTCTTCAAAACCCGGTCGCGTGCTGAAAGTCGCCCGTACATCGGACTACAACGGAGGTAATTACAACAGTTACAAATATTCGATCTCGAGCAAAATCGGCGAACTCATGACGTCTGAAAACGGCAGTGGTCAGGGTCGGATGAAGAGACAGAACAATAATACAAATAAATCCTTATCGAATGTAATGAAGGGAAAGCTCGGCTACATCATGTCTTTTTCGCTGTTGATTCTATTCATTCTGTTGTGGAAGGGTATCCTCAATATAAGTGATTACCCGGAATTCATTCTTCCATCGCCTGGTGTCGTGTTGAGCCGGTTTTTTGAGGCGCTGTCGAACAACGACCTCCTCATGCATACCGGAATCACCTTTTTCGAGGCAGTGACCGGCTTCATCATCGGCACGTTTATCGGAGTATCGGCGGGGTATCCGCTGTCGAAAATACCGCTACTCGAGAAGATGCTATATCCTTACATCACAGCCTCGCAAACGACGCCGATCATTGCTGTCGCGCCGCTCCTCGCGCTATGGTTCGGATTTGGACTGACGAGCAAGATCTTCATCTCCGCGTTGATCGTCCTGTTTCCCGTCCTGCTGGCAACGATCACCAGCATTCGAACCGTGGAGCGCGACCTCGGAGATATCATGCGGGCGCTCGGCGCAAGCCGTTTGCAGACACTGCTGAAGCTTGAACTGCCGGGGAGTCTGCCATACCTGTTCTCGACGATGAAAGTGGCGATCACGCTATCGCTGATCGGCGCGGTGGTGGGTGAATTCGTCTCATCGAATCGCGGACTGGGATATCTGATCATCGCCGCGAAGGGCGTGCTGGACACACCGCTACTTTTTGTCACGATTTTCATGCTCGCCTTTGTGGGAATCACGCTCTATTCATCCGTTATCCTGATTGAGAAAATGCTATTTCGATCCCGCGGCTATTATGAGCGCTGATGTGTGACATGCCAGGTGAACCATCCTTCCCCGATTGCGTTAGATAATATCCAATGCAGTGAAAAACAGAGCAATGCGAAAGAGCATCCTTGATATCGATGATGACGTAAAGACAGGAATCGACATGAAAAAATATTTAACGATGTGTGTTGTTTGCATGTGTCTGGCGTTCATGGCCTGCAGCGGCGGAAATGACCGGCACACCGGAGAAAAGGTGAATGTCGGCCTGATCTTCGTTCCGAACGTACAGTTCGCGCCGTTTTATGTGGCCATGCACAATAATTATTATTCAGAAGAGGGGCTGGATGTGAGCTTTGAGTTCAGCAGTCCCGCCGACGCCATCCAATTCGCGGGCATTGGCAAATTCGACTTCATTATTGGAGATGGTGAGCAGGTGATCATTGCGAGAGACAGGGGGCTTCCTGTCAGATACATCCTGTCGCTGTACTCAAAATACCCGGTGGCAATTGCCTCTTTGTCCGGCAGCAACATTGCAGAGCCACGGGATTTGAGCGGCAAAACGGTGGGTATACCTGAGTACGCCGGCGCATCCTGGATCGGTTTTAAATCATTTTTGAAAGCCACAGGAATCGATGAATCAGATTTGGAACCGGTTGCGATCGGGTATACGCAGTCAGCAGCGCTGGCGCAGGGAAGAGTCGATGCCGCTGTGGTGTATATCAATAATGCGCCTGTTCAGCTGCGCATGGCGGGCGAGTCCATTCGGCTTATGCGTGTGGATGATCACATATCACTGGTCTCCGCCGGCGTTATTACAAATGATGCATTGATTGAAAACAGGCCGGTGATCGTTGAAAAATTTACCAGGGCGACTCGCCGCGGGATCGAATTTGTGAAAGCGAATCCACCAGAGGCTCTGGATATCTGCTTTCAATTCATCAGCGAAGGCGGCGAGAATCGAAAGGTACAATATGAAGTGTTGAAGGAGTCCATAAAACTGTATGATGATGAATTCAGTGTTTCAGCGGGTACCGGTGCGAGTGATCCGGGGGATTGGGCTAATACACAGAGTATTCTGTTCGATTTGAAACTGATAAAAGAAAAAAAGAATATCGATGTGTACTTCACTAATAAGTACATAATAAATAATAACTAAAATCATAAATATATTTCACTTGACATGAAACCAAATTATCTTTATATTGGTTTAAACCTTGAATCTTATCCCATGAAATGGCTGTATTTGGGGGTATTACATTTGAGGCGGATCTTATGAAAAAAACAACGATTATTTTATTTATTCTTTCTACCCTTCTACTTCACTCCGCGATTCACGCTGACATTGGTGACTGGACCACATTCACAAATAAGAGTGATGTGAGAGATATCAGCGTTCATGGCGATAACATCTGGTGCGCCACAAACGGAGGCGTGTTCAAGTTCAACGTTGTCGACAGCAGTTATGAGGTGTTTACCAATACCTCAGGATTGACGTCGAATGATATCAGTACGCTTGAAATCGACAGCAATGGCGACGTCTGGTTTGGTTTGACCGATGGATTTATCAATATTTATCGTTCGATCGATGGGGCATGGGATGTTATCGATGACTATTCCGGCCAGAAGATATACGATATGAAGTTTTACAGTGATTCGCTGTTTGTTGCCTTGGATATCGGCGTCAGTCTGTACAACATCGCGCGAAAAGAGGTGAAAGAGACATACAAGAATCTGGGACCGGGGTTTCAGGTGGAAATTCCGGTGAAATCGATACATCTGGAGGGGCGCGATATCTGGCTGGGGACAGATTACGGCATTGCCCGCTCGAATCTGGATATCGCGAATCTATTGGCACCGGAGAGCTGGACGAATTACACCACATTTAATTCGCAGATAGTCAGCAATGAAATCAGATCGATCACATCTCTGAATGGTATAATTTTTGTTGCTACAAATGAAGGAGTGAGTCAGTTTGATGGTGCTCTTTGGTCGGATTTCAGTACAGGGCTTGATATCCCCGATAAAAAAGATGTCTACGACCTGGATAGCTTAGAGGACATGCTCTACGCCGGGACGACCGTCGGTGTGTATCGGTTCATTGATAACAGTTGGAGAGTCGTTAAAGAAGGCTTCTGGAACGTGAATTCGCTGGCGGTTGACAGGAATGGCGACATTTGGGCAGGCCGGCCGAAAACTTCAAAGAGTCAGGGATTTTCACGATTCAGCATGAGCAATAACGCGTGGACACACATTGTTCCACCAGGTCCGGCTGGTAACAATTTCAAAGGTTTGGCAGTAGATCACGATGGTGTGCTCTGGGGGTGCTCCACCACAGACGGCATTTTCCGCTTCGATGGTATCGATTGGCAAAGTATCCGGAAAAATGAGTACGGTTTCTCATCGGATGATTTCTGGGCCGTCAAAGTCGATAATGACAACAACAAGTGGTTTGCCAGTTGGGGGGGCGGCGTTGTGAAGATTGATGCCAATGATCAGATGACGTTCTATGATCATCGATACCTCAGCGGTATCAACACGGATCCGGAATATATACCGGTCACAAATGTGGCGATCGATAACAACGGCAATGCCTGGTTCACGATATACGGTGCTGAGGATGGAAACGTGGTCGCTGTTGTAACCCCTGACGGGCAATGGCAGTATTTTTCCACAACAGACGGTGTAAAGACCAATCCGGCAAATGAATTATACGGCATTACATCAGACCGTTTCAATCGGGTCTGGGTCGGGTCGAGAAGCGGCATCACTGTCATCGATTATGGGAACACGCTGTTCGATAAATCGGACGACAACCTCACTGGGACTTTAACGGTTAGCGATGGTCTGGTCAACAATGATGTGCGTTCGCTTGCAGAAGATTATGATGGTGCCATGTGGCTGGGCACCAATCAGGGGTTGAATTACTGGCTCGGTGGCAATGTGTATACCATGAGCGGCGTGATTCATGATAACATTCAGACCATTACCGTCGATGTGAGAAACAACAAATGGTTTGGAACGATCGGCGGAGTGAGTGTTCTGGCGCCTGATAATTACACCTGGACGCATTACACGACGGAAAACAGTCCACTTGTCGGCGCTAATGTGACAGCCATTGCCTTTGATGACGCCACCGGCAAGGTCTATATCGGAACAACGAACGGTCTGTCATGCCTGGAAACACCATTTGCAAAGGCACATGCAAATCTTGATCATGTACAGGCCGGGCCAAATCCATATATATTGAGCGAAGGACAGAAGTTTACAATATACAAGCTGGCTGATGAGGTATCCATCAAAATACTGACACCCGACGGCATGCTCGTGCGAGATGTCGGAAAAGATGATATTCAGGGATTTTACGTGTGGGATGGGCGCAATGATGACGGCGAGTTTGTCTCGAGCGGCATCTATATTTACGCTATATATGACGGGGATACAGGAGAGTCAAAAATCGGAAAAATAGCCGTCGTTCGGGAATGAAAATAAGAAGATTAGCGAGTTCACCGCTCACCATATTGTTCATATGCGCGGTTGTTATTTATTGTATCGTTCTTTGGCATATTTATCAGAACAGCGAGATCGCAATTACCGGAGACGCTGCCGAATATATTCGCAGCGCTCATAACCTGATTGATCACCATGTGATATACTGCGGCGACTTATCAGAGCCGGTCAATCCGGATCTTTTCAGCAGAAGACTGTTCATGTACCCGGCGTTGATCGCGTTTGTCATCTATCTTTTTAACAACTATTATCTTGTCATTGGTTTACAGATGATGCTTGTATTTATCAATGTGTTTTTGATCCTGACGTTGTTGAAGGAGATGAACGTTTCTGAAAAGTGGTCCCGGATCTGCGCGGCGATTTATCTGATATATCCTTCTCAGATTATTTTTACCGGCATTATCATGACTGAAATATTGTTGCAGTCTTTTCTGCTTAGCGCCTTTTTCTTTTACAGTCGCTTCTTCCGTGAGAGAACGCTCATGAACTTGTTCTTGTACAACCTGATGCTAATGGGCGCCGTCGCGACGAAGCCAGTGATGCTTTACATCTGGCTGCCGAATATTGTGGTGCATTTATGGGCATATGCGAAAGAGAGAAAGAGGTTGATCCTGGTATTTCCGGCGATGTTGTTGATATTGATCTCAGCCTGGAGCTATCGAAACGAAAGGATGACGGGCGTTTATCATTTCTCTTCGATCAGGAATCATAATCTGTTGAATTACAATATTCGCTCTTTGCTCACTGTTAAGTATGGACAGGTAGAGGCAGACAGGGTGATTGATGACATTGAAATGCATGCCGAACAGCGGAACACCTATCCGGAAAAGTATGATTATCTGGAGTCCAGGATCAAGGACATTCTGAAGGAATATCCGCTGGAATATGCAGCACACCATATGAAAGGGCTGTTGAACTTTTTCCTGGATCCGGGCCGTTTCGAGTTATGTGCCTTTTTTAACTGTGTGGAATCCGTGAGTTTTTCGACTCTCTATAACCGGTATGGATACGGCGCTGTTTTCCGTTATTTAATGCGCGCACCAGTCCATATGCTGATAATTATTCTTGCTACGGCGATAATAAATCTTGCATTATTTGTATCGTTTTTTTATTTTATAGTAGCCAGGCGAAGGATCGAATTCGAATGCTGGGCCTGGCTGATGATGATATGCGCGTATATCGCGTTGATAACCGGTCCGATCGGTGCGTCCCGATTCCGGTTGCCGATATTTCCTTTTCTGGTTATTATATTTGCGTTGACCCGTCTTCGCGTTTCGGGCATCAAATCTGTGGGGCCATTGATTTATTGAGATTATGTTAAAGAGCTTGTTTGTAAAAAATTTCGCGCTTCTCGATGAGATCGAGGTTGAATTCGGCCGGGGATTGAACATTATCACCGGCGAGACCGGAGCCGGTAAATCGATATTGATCGATGCACTCGGTTCCACACTCGGCGAAAAAATCAGTGCGGAGGTACTTCGCCGGGACGCGCAAAAAGCCGTTGCAGAGGGCCTCTTTCTGGTTGCGGCTGAAAACGTCATCGATGAAGAGCTCGCATCGGCTGATATCGATCCTCAACCGGATAACAGCCTGATACTGCGACGTGAAATGTCAACGAGCGGAAGGTCGAGAGCGTTTGTCAATGACACGCCGGTGACGAATCAATTGCTGACGACTATTGGAGATCACCTGGTGGATCTGCATGGGCAGCATGAGCATCAGTCATTGTTGAAGGTCAAATATCATCTTGGATTTCTTGACAGCTACGGAAATTATGGTGAAGCGCTGGAGACTGTCAGGGCGTCCTACGAAGCACTGGATAGGAAACTGAAGGAAGTGGCGGAGCTCAGGAAGAGTCAGATTGCGTTTACGGAAAAGCGCGATCTTTTCGAATTCCAGATCAAGGATATTTCGCATGTCGATCCTCATCCCGGGGAAGAAGAGGAGCTGATAAATGAAGAGAAAATTCTTCGGAACAGCGAGAAGCTCTTTGAATTGACCGGATCGCTGTATGAGAAACTATACGATTCAGAGGGTGCGGCGTACGAATACATTTCGGAAGCAGACGAGAAGCTGGCGGAATTAAGCCGTATAGATTCGGCTTTTGAACAGTATCGAAAAGAAAATCAGTCTGCACTGGTTGTCATAGAGGAACTATCGAAATTCCTGCAGAGTTACCAGTCGAATATCGAATTCAATTCCCAGCGTCTGGAGACGATCAGGGAACGTTTGTCGCTGTTTTCAGGATTGAAAAAAAAGTATGGCGGTTCACTGGAAGAGGTTATCGATCATTGGAAATCACTTGAAGATCAGCTGCACTCCATTGACAATGTCGATGAGAGACTGGAAGAGCTCGCCAAAGAGGCGGAGGAGGCAAGGAAGCGCCTGAACACGGCGTGTTTATCGCTAACCGAACGTCGCCGGAAGGCGGCGGCGGATTTAGAGAAGGGAGTGGTTTCTGTGCTGTCGGAACTGGGAATGCCGGGAGCGCGTTTCAAGATATCAATCGTGCATGAGGAGGATGAGAACGGTCTGGTTCAGATTGACGGAAAATTCTACAAGACCAATTCGACTGGAATTGATTCTGTAGAGTTTTTCATCTCCGCGAATGCGGGCGAAGAACTGAAACCGCTGGCCAAAGTAGCGTCCGGAGGGGAGGTCTCCAGGATTATGCTGGCGATTAAGTCGGCGCTCACTGAATCGGACAAGATCCCGGTACTCATTTTCGATGAGATAGATATCGGAATCTCCGGCCGAATCGCGCAGGCGGTTGGAAGGAGTTTGAAAAAACTGTCAAAGAATCATCAAATTATTTGCATCACCCATCTACCTCAGATCGCGAGCATGGCGGATGAACATTTTGTCGTGGAAAAGTTTTCAGAAGAGGGGAGTACGCACACCGAAATTCGAAAACTTGAGGCGAGCGAGAGGCCGCTTGAGATAGCGAAGCTGCTGGGAGGGGATATCGTATCTGAAAGTCATATCGAGGGGGCGAAAGAATTATTAAATCAGGCGCAGTTAGTCGCAGATTGATTGCGCGCCATTTCAATGCAACTATTTATTTAAGGGCTAAGGAGGTGTCGGTTCGATGAATGACATCAAAACAGTAATTCGCTCATCGATTATTTCGATCATCATCGTTGTCATCGGTCTGTTCATTCTGTGTGTGGGCCGTGCACCAAGGGTGAATGTGGATGAGCCGCTGGTCGAAAGCGGAACCGAGACTGATGTCGATGAATTATCTGACGAGGAGTTTTTGCAACTCCTGGAATCGGCAGACCTGGGGGAAAGTGATACACAATCGACTTCGGAATCCATTCTGCTGGGGGACGAATCTAAAAGCGCTGAATCGGAGGATGAGGATCTTTCGGAAATCTTCAAAATTCTCAGCATGGAAGAAGAGAATACTGCCGGAGAGACTGAACCGGCGGAAGACACAGAGGATCTTGAGGCTTTGTTGTTCGATTCTGATACCGGATCTGAGGATGCATCGAGCGAGGTAGATCCGACGGCGTTCAATGAACTGCAATCAGAGATCGACAGGGTTCAGCTGATGATAGAAGAAAAAGATAGCGAGATCGCCACACTCAACCAGGAGATCTATAGTTTCGACCAGCAGATCGCAGATCTGGAGACAAATGCCAATTTTCCCGGCGGCGGGACATCCTCGGATTTAGACTTCAGTTCGGGTGGAACGGCTGAGGAATCAGGAGCAGTGGACCAGAGCTGGGACAATGATACATCTCCGTTCAGGATAGAATACAATACTGCTCTTGACCTTTTTCACAACCGTCAGTATCAGCAGAGTAAAAGGGCGTTTCAGAGACTGTTGTATGCCAATCCGAACCATTCGATGGCAGATAACTGTCAGTACTGGATCGGAGAGTGTAACTACGCCATCGGAGATTACTTTCAGGCTATTCTGGAATTTGAAAAGGTCTTTTCTTATGATGCAGCTGACAAGAAGGATGACGCTCAGATCATGATCGGGCTGGCGAATCTCAGGGCTGGCCTGACAGATGAAGCCCGGCAGGATCTGTCATGGTTCCTGACATTTTATCCGAACAGTGAATATTACAGCAGAGCGCAATCCTATTACAGCAGTCTATGATTAATTCCAGAAAGGCATAATGTCCGAATTCGTTCATCTTCATAACCATACGCATTTCAGTCTTCTGGACGGTGCCTGCAAGATCGATGAGATGCTTGAATTATGCGAACAATTCAAGATGTCATCTCTCGCGATCACAGATCATGGTGCCATGTTCGGGGCGATTGAATTCTATACCAAAGCCCTGGAAAAAGGAATCAAACCGATCATCGGCGCTGAGGTCTATATTGCGCCGGAAAGCCGATTTCTGAAAACCTCATCAAAAGATGATAAGAGGGACACCTCTTATCATCTTGTGCTTTTGGCCAAGGATTTTACCGGCTACCGGAATTTGATGAAGCTTACTTCCATTGGTTTCACCGAAGGCTTTTACTACAAACCCCGCATTGACAAGGAAGTTTTAATGGAACATCGTGATGGCCTCGTCGCGTTGTCAGCTTGCCTCAAGGGCGAAGTTTCACGAATGATTTTGAAGGAAGGCATGGAAAAAGCAGTGGAAACCGCGGGTTTATATAAGGAGATGTTCGGCGACGACTATTATCTCGAGATTCAAAATCACGGAATTCCGGAAGAAAATACTGTTCTCAATGCCATGCGGGAAGTCAGTGCAAAAACAGGTGTACCACTCGTTGCTACAAACGACATACATTATCTGAAAAAGGAACATGCCGAAGCGCATGATGTGCTCGTTTGTCTGCAGACAGGCAAAGATTACGATGATCCGAATCGCATGCGTCTGCAGACTGATCAGCTTTATTTCAAATCCGGGGAAGAGATGGCTCGTTTGTTCAGTGAAATTCCAGAAGCCATTGAGAACAGCCTCGTGATTGCCGATAAATGCAATCTGGAATTGAACCTGAAGGATCTGCATCTGCCGGATTTCACCGTGCCGGAAAAATTTGGCGATATTTCGCTGGATGAATACCTGAAAATTCTCACTCTGGAAGGTTTGCCCCGGAAATACCCTATCGTGACACCCGAACTTCGCGAACGGCTCAATTTCGAGCTGGATGTCATCAGCGAAATGAAATATGCCGGCTACTTTCTGATTGTGAAGGATTTCATCGATTATGCCAGGAGCCAGGGAATAGCGGTCGGTCCCGGAAGAGGATCCGCCGCGGGAAGCCTTGTATCGTACGCATTGGGAATCACAAATATCGATCCCACCAAGTATGGACTGTTCTTCGAGAGATTCCTAAATCCGGAGCGTGTAAGCATGCCGGATATCGATATTGATTTCTGTTATGAACGTCGCGAAGAGATCATAAAATATGTGAAAGAGAAGTACGGCGAAGATAATGTCACTCAGATCATTACATTCGGTACCATGGCCGCGCGCGCTGTAATCAGAGACGTGGGGCGTGTTCTGAAGATGCCGTACGGCGATGTGGATAAAATTGCAAAGATGATACCGGCGCTGCCCGGCATGACCATCGAAAAAGCGATGGAAAAGGTGTCCGAACTTCGTGAAATTCCTGAAAAGGACGAAACACATAAGAAACTTATGGACTATTCCCGCGTCCTGGAGGGAATTGCCAGACACGCATCCACGCACGCCGCCGGTGTCATTATCACTCCGGAAGAGTTGACTAATTTCACCCCACTTTACAAATCTTCTCAGGGAGATACGACCTCAGCGTATGACATGTCCTCTCTGGAAACGACCGGCGTTCTTAAAATGGATTTTCTGGGACTACGAACCCTGACCGTCATCCAGAAGGCTCTGGAAATGCTGAAGGAGAGAGGGGTTGAGATCAATATCGACCAGATCTCACTGGAAGATAAAGCGACCTATGAGATATTTGCCAATGGCGAGACGATCGGCGTATTTCAATTCGAAAGTTCAGGCATGCGCGAATATCTCAAAAAACTGAAACCCGTGGCCATTGAAGATCTGGTTGCAATGAACGCGCTTTATCGTCCGGGTCCGATGAAATACATCGATGATTTCATCAAGCGCAGATTTGGGCAGGAAAAGATCGAGTACACACATGAAATTCTAAAACCCATTCTCGAAGAGACTTATGGCGTAATCGTCTATCAGGAACAGGTGATGGAGATTGCGCGGGAGATGGCGGGCTATTCCCTGGGCAAGGCGGATGTACTGCGTCGCGCGATGGGAAAGAAGAAGAAGAAATTGATGTTGGAGCAGAAGAAGGAATTCATGAGCGGCGCACGCGCTGCTGAAATAGATAAAAAGACCGCCGAAGATGTTTTCGATCTGATGGAAAAATTTGCGGAATACGGTTTCAATAAATCTCATGCGGTCAGCTATTCTCTGGTCGCTTATCAGACAGCTTACCTCAAGGCTCATTATCCCGTGGAATTCATGGCAGCCACGCTGACCAGTGAGATGGGTAACACAAAACGCATCGTGATCCTCATCGAGGAGTGCAAGCGAATGGGGATTCAAATACTGCCTCCTGATGTCAATGAGAGCGTGGTTGAATTCACGCCTGATGCTGGCGCGATACGCTTCGGTCTAGGCGCGATAAAGAATGTGGGCAAGGGCGCCATCATTTCGATCATCGAAGGAAGAGATGAAAATGGAAAATTCAAGACACTTTTCGATCTCTGCTGCTCGATTGATTTAAGAAGTGTGAACAAAAAGGTTCTGGAAAGCCTGATACAAGCCGGTGCCATGGATTCAATTGAAGGCCACCGGGCACAATTATATGCAAGCGTAGAAACGGCAGTAACCTATGCTCAGCATTATCTGGCGCGCAAGTCCGGGGGACAAACAACCTTTTTCGAACCTGGCGACGCGGATGGTGATCCGGATTATCCTGATCTGTCGGATGTCGCTGAATGGACTGAAAACGAAGTCCTGCAGAATGAAAAAGATATGCTTGGATTCTATTTTTCCGGTCACCCGTTGTCCAAATTTGAAAGTGAAGTCAGAATGTTTTCCACAACAGATGTCTGTGACCTGCATTCACTCAAGGACGGCTCCCTTGTGAGAGTGGGCGGAACCATTACACAGGTCAAAAAACATATCGATAAAAAGGACAGGGAGATGGCTTTCATTACAATCGAAGATTTTACCGGTTCCGCGGAGATCCTGGCTTTTTCAGATGCATATTCCAAATATCAATATTTAATCGAGGCGGATAAAATGGTGCTGTGCGTCGGGAAATTATCCATGAAAGATGTTGAGGACGAACCAAAAATATTGCTGGATGAGGTGATCCCACTGTGGGATGTCTGGGATAAATGCAGTAAGAATCTTTGTATCATGATGAAAACCGATCAAGTAGAAGATGATCGTATTCGTGATGTCGGCAACATTATTCAGAAGAACCTCGGAGACTGTCCCATACTCATCAATGTGGTGACGCCGGACAATGGTGAGTACCTGCTTCGAACGAAAAATATGAAAGCAAAACCGACGTCTCATCTTGTCAGTGAGTTGCAACGGTGCGTCGGTCCCAGAAATGTATGGATTGAGGCATAAGCCTGAGATGTCAGCAAAATTATAAAACGGAGGTCAGAAAATGGAAGAACCATCAAAATTCTTCAGCGCTCTTTTTGATTTTTCATTTACCGAATTTATCACCACCAAGCTCATCAAAGTTTTATATGGAATTGGTATCGTTATCTCTGGATTATCGGCTCTCAGCTGGATCGTCAGCGGTTTCGCCGGTTCATTTGGCAGAGGACTTCTTTTCCTCATCCTTTCGCCAATCGTGTTCATCATCGGTGTTATTTTGACGCGTGTATGGCTCGAAATTATCATTGTGGTCTTTAAGATTGCGGAAAATGTAGGCAAAATCGCTGAATCAAAATGAGCAGTGAAATCAGGAGAAATATGACATCGGGAAAAAATCCGATGTACATCATAACTCTCATCAATTCACTGTAAAAAATTCAAAACAAATCCTGTTCAGTCTGTCCTGTACACTTCGATAATTTGACGGCTTTTATGGGACGGTGAAACGGTTGTCGGGGACGTTCGGGTATCATGGTTCGTCCCCATTTTATAACTGCTATGTCCGAACTTGCGACTGTATCGACAGTATTTCGGTGATCCTGTTGGCGAACGGCAAGCTCAATCTGAAATCTAGCTCCGGAATTCAATATATACTGGTATGGAAAATCATATAGATCTCATACTGCTGAACGGCAGAATATACACGGTGAATGACAAGACTCCCTGGATCGAAGCGCTTGCCTGTCATCGGGGCAGGATTGTCGCAATGGGGTGTACGTCCGAAATAAAGAATCTGGCTTCTGATCATACACAGATCATCGATCTTCAGGGCGCTTTTGCCTGCCCGGGCTTCAATGATGCTCATGTCGATTTCTATCGCGGCGGATTGTCTCTGGAATCCGTTGATCTGAGAGAGTGCAACTCAAAAGACGCGTTTATTGAGAAGCTGGCGTTGTATGTACAGGATATCAAGCCGGGCAGATGGATTCTCGAAGGGAACTGGAATCACGAAAACTGGCCGGAGGCAGTCCTGCCCGACAAGAGCCTGATCGATGCTTTCACAAAAGATATCCCCGTATGTATCTGCCGGTCCGACGAACATGTGTCCCTTGCGAACACATGTGCACTCAGGCTCGCTGGAATCACGAGTGACAGTCCGAATCCGGCTGGCGGCGAGATCGTAAAGGATTCTGCAACCGGTGAGCCTACAGGCATTCTAATCGACACGGCGCAGAACCTGGTTTACAATGTGATCCCTGAACCTTTGCCGGAAGAACTGATGACAACGATCAGGGGGGCTTTGAGGCATGCTGCAAGTTGGGGCATTACGAGCATACAGGACAATACATCGAGGGCGGTGCTTAAAATTTACCAGCAGTTGCTTCGTGAGGGCGAACTCACTGTCAGAGTGAATGCATGGCGCCCGATCAGCACCACAGACGCATTCGATAAAATAGGGATTGAACAGGCGTTCGGCAATGATATGCTGCGCATTGGAGTTGGAAAAATCTTCGCCGATGGTTCCATGGGAGCGGGTTCGGCGCTATTTTTCGATCCCTATACCGATAATCCGGCAACGACCGGCATCGCCATTTACCCGGAAGAAGAGTTAACGGATTTGATTGTCCGGGCGGACGCTGCGGGGTTGCAATGCGCGGTGCACGCCATTGGGGACAGGGCGAATCATTTGGTGTTGAAAGGATTTGAGCGAGCGTATCAGAGAAATTCGGAACGAGACAGACGGCACCGCATTGAGCATCTTCAGGTGATTCAGCCGGATGATCTTGATCTGGTGAGCAAAATGGGTATCATTGCATCTGTGCAGCCTTCGCATTTTCTTGATGACATTCCATGGGCAGAGCAGCGCATCGGCAGCAAGCGGGTCCGGCAGCTCTACCTGTGGCAAACGTTGATCCATCGTGGAATTCGGATGGCGTTCGGCACCGATTGGCCGGTGACATCGATCAGCCCCTTGCGAACCATCTACTCGGCGGTGACGCGAAGTATGCCTGGCTCCGGAGCAGTAAATTCTGAACACTCGGGTGAAAAAATATCATTGAAAGATGCGATTGCATGTCAGACGCTCGGATCTGCTTTCGCTGAATACACCGAGCGCGACAAAGGAACACTCGAGGTCGGAAAGCTGGCGGATATAGCTGTGCTTTCGAAGAATCTATTTGAAATTTCACCTGAAGAAATTCTAGACACATCTGTCGAATATACAATAATGGGTGGTAGAATAACTTACCAGAGTCAGGACAATGGACACTGATTTTGGATCCCTGGAACAGGAGAGATACTCAAGACAGGATCTTTTCAAACCGGTCGGAGCAAAGTCCCGTGATGTCTTCACCCTGAAAAATGTGTTGATTGCGGGGTGTGGAGGACTGGGTTCTGTATCCGCGGAGATATTGACGCGGGCCGGCGTCGGGAAAATAACAATCATCGATCGTGATCTCGTAGAGTTGAGCAATCTGCAGCGGCAGACGCTGTTCGATGAATCTGATGTCAGGGAGGGGTATCCCAAAGCAGTTGCGGCAAAGAAAAAGCTGGTGGCTATCAATTCAAATGTCACGGTTCAGGCCATTGTCGATGATATCAGCAGGCTGAACATCGACGCTCTGTTCAGTGGGACAGATATCGTCATGGATGGCACAGATAATTTCGAAGCAAGATTCCTGATCAATGAATATTGTGTCCGCGAAGGTATTCCATGGATCTTCGGCGCGTGCGCCGGCTCCCAGGGGATGTCCATGACGATCGTTCCCGGAAAGACACCATGTTTACAATGTGTATTTGATAAGGTTCCGCAGAATGAGAGTGCCCTGAATAGTGAAACCGCAGGTGTCATCGCTCCCATTGTGAATACGATCGCCGCATGGCAGTGTGCCGAGGCCTTGAAATTGCTGGTAAAGGATTTCGATGCCATCAACAGGGATCTCCTGACCATCGATGTGTGGCAATGCGAGATGAATAAAATCCATTTGTCAGAGAAGACGCACGGCGATTGTCCTGTGTGCGACTATCGACAATATCGTTTTCTGGACGGGAAATATGGATCTGCGTATACATCTCTTCAGGGAGATAATGCTGTCCAGATCACGCCATTCGAACCCAGGGAGCTGGATCTGTTGAAGCTGGCTATCGATTTGTCGCAATACGGCGATCCGATGGTTAATCAATATATGCTCAGGCTTGAAGTCGATGCATTCGAGATCACAATTTTTCCCAATGGCAGGGCGGTCATAAAAGGCACTACCGATTCCGGCATTGCGCGGGATCTCTATAATAAATACGTCATCAATGAATAAGGGGACATACTTATGAAGGCGCTGATCACGAGCGGAGGCAAGGGAACACGACTGAGACCGATCACGCATACGCAAAACAAACACTTGATTCCAATCGCCAACAAGCCGATACTGCATTATGCGATTGAGACCGTCGTCGATGCGGGGATCAGTGAGATCGGGATCATTACGAATCAGGAGACATCGGAGGTAGAAGAAGCGATTGGGAATGGTGATCGCTGGGGCGTCAGGATCGTCTATATCCCGCAGGAAGCACCGCTGGGACTTGCGCATGTTGTCAAGATCTCTCAGGATTTCATAGGCGATGAGTCTTTTATATTTTACCTGGGTGATAATATGGTGGTTGGTGGAGTCAAACGCTTTATCGATGCTTTTGAAGCCGACAATGTCAATTGTCATCTAACTCTGGCGGATGTCAAGGATCCTGAAAGATTTGGTGTGCCGGAGATCAGAAATAATCGCATTGTCTCTATCGAAGAGAAGCCCGCGGTGCCGAAGAGCCATTATGCTGTGGCTGGAATTTACATCTATGATAACAAGATCTTTGAGGCAGTGAACAATATTCAACCCAGCGCCAGAGGCGAGTTGGAAATCTCTGATGCGCATCAGTATCTGCTTGAGAAAGGATACAAAGTCGGATTCTCGGAAATCACCGGATGGTGGAAGGATACAGGTAAGCCGGTAGATTTGCTCGAGGCGAACCGCCTGGTGCTCGAGCATCTGCCTTCGAAGATCGAGGCTGATGTGGATAAACAATCGGTGATTGCCGGCAAGGTCTCGATTGGGAAGGGAGCAGTTGTGGAGAACAGCCATATCCGGGGACCAGTGATCATTGGAGAGAACACGAAGATCATCAATTCATACATTGGACCATTCACATCGATATATGATAATTGCGTGCTCGAAAACAGCGAGGTTGAATTCAGCATCGTTCTCAAAAAGTGTCAGATTTGCGATGTCGGTATCAGGATCGAGAGCAGCATACTTGGAAATGACGTACAGATCGCCAGGGCTGCCGGAAAGCCGGTGACGCATAAATTCATGATCGGTGATCAGAGCCGTATCGAGCTGGTGTGAGATGCATGAAGGTATTATTTCTGTGTTACTATTTTCCACCGATGGGGATGGGAGGAACACAGCGGGCAGTCAAGTTCGCTAAATATCTCCCTGAACACGGATGGGAGCCAGTCGTCATCAGCGTCAGGGATGTGCACTATTACTCTCATGACGATACACTTCTCGATGATATCGCGCACATCCCGGTCTATCGCACAGAATCGCTGGACCCGCTGCGTCTGTTCGCCAGATTCAGAAAAGAAGTGCGAAAAAACGCTGCGACATCAGACAGAAAAAGTATCCTGGTCAAATTGAATGAGTTTATCAGCGGCTGGTTTTTCATTCCGGATAACAAACTGCTGTGGCTTCCGTTCGCCGTTTATCAGGCGTTAAAACTCATTCGGGCAGAAAGAATCAAGGTTGTTTACACGACCTCGCCGCCGCATTCGGCACATCTTGCAGGACTGATCCTGGCGCTGCTGGCACGAGTCCGGTGGATCGCGGATTTCAGGGACGCGTGGACCGGCGGAGAAAGTCAGCCATCGCCGACATTGCTGCATTCGACCGTGAATCGAATGCTGGAAAAGATCGTGCTTAAGCGTGCGCATCATGTAATCGGAATGTGTCATCATCTGACCGAGGCTCTTCAACTGAATAGCGCTTCGCCAGCGTCCAAATTTACGACGATCATGAATGGTTATGATGCGGAAGATTTCAGAGATGTGATGCACGGTGAGCTGAATGATACATTTACCATTACGCATCTGGGCTCGATTAGCAGAGTGAGCAATCCGGAACCGTTCCTTCGTTCGTTCAGAATGCTGCTTGATGAGCATCCGGAACTTGAAGGGACAATTCAGGTTTCATTCTATGGTATCGATATTTTCAGGATTCTGAGTGATTCGGTTAGGAAGTACCAGCTGGAGCATATCATCAATCCAATCCGGTATCTTTCTCATCGTGAATCGCTGGATAAAATGATGCGATCTCATCTGCTATTGATGACGATCATCAAGCGGACCGGTGAGGAGATCATTTCGGGGAAAATATTCGAATACCTGGGTTCTGGGAAACCGGTTTTGATGGTGACATCTGATGATGGATACGTTTCCAAACTGATCGGAAAACTTGGACGTGGCACCGTGCACCGGAACGATGATCTGTCAGATATAAAAAACGGGATTCTGAAGGCATACGAGGCATATCGGCGGAATAAGGCGCTACAGCATGATCCGCTCTCCCTGCCTCAATTTGATAGAAAAAATTTGGCATTTGAATTGGCGCAAGTACTGAATAAAACTGTGATGTGAGGAGAAACATTTGAAGAGACGAATGATCATTGGTTGTATGACGATTCTGGTTGCAATGAGCCAGCATGTGAGCGCGGAAGAGTATCTATGGCCGACGGACGCGAGCAAATATCTGACTTCATCATTTGCGGAATACAGGTCCGGGCATTTTCATGCCGGCATCGATATAAAGACATGGGGACAGGAGGGGTATGCTGTTTTTGCAATTCGAGATGGATATATCTCGAGGGTGCGGGTCTCTCCGTTCGGATATGGAAAGGCACTTTATCAGCGACTCGATACCGGAGAACTCGCCGTATATGCCCACTTGCAGAAATTCAATGAATACATCGATCAAATAGTCAAAGATGAGCAGCTGAGAATTGGGTCATACCGTATCAACAAATATTTTGACTCGAATGATATCCCTGTTCGCAAGGGCGATATCATTGGATTCACCGGATCCACCGGTATCGGATATCCGCATCTGCATTTTGAAATCAGGGATAAAAAAAACCAGCCGACGAACCCGCTGCAGTTCGGATACAGCATCAAGGACGGGATTCCTCCCGGTGTGTCTGCTGTCAGTATTACCCCATTGAATGCTGATTCGAGAGCAAATGCCGATGTGAAACCACTTATTCTGAGGCCGACACACGTCGCCAGGGGGGAATACGAGTTGAGCGAGACCATCGTCCTGGATGGTGACTTCGGATTTGCCATTGATTGTTTCGATAAAGCAAACGATGTCAATAATTCCTATGCCGTCTATCAACTCCGGTTTTTCGTCGATGGAGAACAGATTTTCAGTTCGACCTATGATTACTTTTCATACGATGTTACCGGTATGATCGAACTGGACAGGGATTATATGCTCAATCGCAGGGGGCTCGGACTTTTTCAGAAGTTATATGTGCACCGGAACAGTCGACTCCCGTTTTACAACCCGACCACCGAAGGCACGGGTATGCTCAGGTGCTCGGTTGATAGTACGAATGTCAATGGACAGCCGCTGAGATACGGTTCTGGATTTCACAGTTTCAGAATCGAAGCCAATGATTATAATGGCAATTCAACAACCGTTCAGGGGGAGTTCCGGGTCGGTGAAACGAAAAAAGCCTATCCGAAAATCCAGAAGGATGTGAACGGCGATTATTATTTGATGGGCGTGTTCGATGATGACGGTGCCGAGATCCTGAACCCGAAAGTGTTTCTGTCCAGAGATACCGGCATCAAGTGGAGTGAACTTGCCTATGCCGGTAATAGCATCCCGTTGAAAATCGCGCCGATCGTCGATGCGACGAAGGGAGGGAATTCCGTCCCTGTCCTGAAGGTTTTCTCTGATGATGGATATGGTGATCTCAGTCTCCCGAATTACACTGTGATTGGTTTAGACGCTTCGAATGAAGAAGAGATTGAATTCATCATCGAAAAAGACTTTTACGAGGATTTCGTTCGGCTCGAGTTGAACGTCAGTGAAGTTCTGCAGGAAGAGCCTCGTGTCTTTTTACAGCAGACCGGAGGATTCCCGTCGAAAGTTGATCTCATCCAGAGCGATATCAACGCATATTACGGTGTTTACAAATTGATCCCTGGACTGGATGGTGTGGTCGATATCGAGGTCTATGTGACAGATGTGGCGGGAAGGGAGCTCGTTTTCTGGGATGAATTCAAGATCGTGACCATAGAGCCGGGGAAGGGCGGTGAGGTGAATTCTGATGATGAGATGTGCCGGCTGCAATTTCCCCCAAATTCAGTTTACAACCATTTTTATGTCAGAATGAACGAATTCCCTGTGGAAGACGGTGACAGATATGATTTTGTCGGATCATCCTATCGCATCGACCCCAAGGACATACTTCTCAAGAAGAGCGCGACTGTGCATCTCGATTTTCCGGCAAGTGATCCCCAACCGGATAAATTGGGTGTCTATAGCCGATCTGGCAGAAACCGATGGAGTTTCATCGGCAGCCGTGTCGATGCGGATCATCATTCCATCTCTACGCTGATCTCGGGGATGAAAGATGTGGCATTGATACGTGACACAGAGACTCCGTTGATCCGGATATACTCACCCAAGAAGGGCGCGGTGCTCAGCACACAATATCCAACCTTTAAAGCATATGTCAAGGATGATCTGTCCGGCATAGCGGACGAACGGTCAATTGTCATGAAGCTGGATGGTGTAAAGGTGATTGCTGAATACGATCCGGAAAGAAAGACGATCACATATACGACGGATGATCCGATTCCTACCGGCGCGCATGAACTGAGTGTGGTGGCAGTTGATAATTGCAAGAACATGTCCACGGTGACGCATGCGTTTAGCATTGCCCCATAATTCATCGCGGGCAGTGCAGATCAGGACTTTTCTACAATGGTCTTTGCCAATGTCTCCTGAAAATGAATGATCGCGGAATGATCCGACTCTCCCTTGCCGGCAGCGATCAGTGACGCAAGCATCTCCTGTATCTTCTCCGCCAATGGCAGAGACATGCCTAGATCGTGTGCCGTGTTCAGTACGTTATTCAGATCTTTGTGATGCAGCTTAATCTTGAATCCCGGTTTAAAATCACGTTCGACAATTTTGGGGATTTTCGCATCCATGGCGTTACTGCCCGCGAGGCCGTTGCGGATGGCACCATGCAGAATTTCGGGATCAAGACCGGCCTTCTGTGCCAGAACGAATGCTTCGGACAGGGCGGCTATGTTCAACGCCACGATGATCTGATTGGCAAGCTTTGCAAATCCGCCGGCTCCAATGTCGCCCACACGAACGACGCTCTTGCCCATGACTTGCAACACCTCACGGCACTTGTCGAATACAGCTTTTTTACCTCCGACCATGATCGCCAGTGAACCCTCGATGGCGCCGGGTTCTCCCCCGCTCACCGGTGCGTCAAGCATCTCAACGCCCCTGTCTTCTGCCTGTTTCGCGATCTTTTGGGAGACGAGCGGCGCAATGGAGCTCATATCGATGATGATACTTCCCTCACTGCATCCTGCCAAAACGCCTTGCTCCCCGAGAATCACCTCCTCGACGTCGGGTGAATCTGGAAGCATGGTGATAATGATGTCCGACGCTGCAGCTGTCTCCATTGGAGACGAGGCTGCGGATGCGCCAAGATCTACCAGCTCTCCTACCGCTCCCTGACTGCGGTTGTGAACGATCAATCGATAATCCGCATTCAATAAATTATGTGCCATGGGTTTCCCCATGATCCCGAGTCCGATAAATCCAATGACAGGCTTTTCCATTGCTGCATCCTCATACTGTTCTGACCGCTTCGTCAACCTTTTAAGTTTTAGATCGACATAGACTTCTCACTAATGAAGCTTGATCAATTTGATCGTTCTGCTTTCGTTTCCAAATACCATCCTGCAGAGATAGATACCGCCTGCTATCTGTTGCCCGGCTCTATCGGTGCCATCCCATCTGTATTGATGCTGACCGGCCTCTTCGAAACCGTTATATATGTCCGTAATGTGCTGACCCATGATGTTGTAGAGCGATAACCTGACATGACCCGCTGCCGGCAGATTGTAAGGGATCATTGTCTCCGGATTAAACGGATTGGGATAGTTCTGCCCGAGCGTGAATGTCAAAGGCTTATCGCTGCTTTCAACGGACACAACAGAGGTCGCCTGGCGTGACGGACCATCATTCAAACGGTAATGCGACAGGTTCACAATGGATTCAACCTGCGCTGCAGCGTTCACGACGAACAATACATTCACGATCTCTCCCGCGCTGTTTATTTCATCGCTGCCGTATAGTCCGAATTCGACGCGGCCGTTGTCTTCCAAATTGGCAACGAGCTGCATCTTTTGCGTAATTCCGGTCTTATGAACTCCGATACATGTCAGCACGTCCGGATCATAGATCAGTTCGGCGTCGCAGGAGATCATGCCTTCATCCTGGTCGATGAACAAGGGAAAGATGAGGCTGTCACCCGCGGCAGCGCTATGATCGGCCAATTCGATGAATCCCTGGTCCTTGTTCATGTTGTTGTTTTGCTGCCATTCACCGGCCACGTCCCCAAGCAGTACGGTGGAATAGTTCTGTCCGTAATAGTTTGCCGCCAGATTGAAATACTGCCGGTATGGCGGATGGAATAGCCACTCTCCGACATGGGAGTCACTGGTTTTGTTCAATCCCACTGCGAAGTGGGCGACGAGCGCCGCATCATAGGGCTGGATCTGACCGTTCAAATCCACGTCTGCAGCTTCGGCGTGGAAGCCGATCAGCGTGTCCAGACGGACGACGTGCCGCATGATGAGCGCAGCCGAATATATCAGCGGCAATTGATTGCCGTTATTCTCGAATTCGGTCTTTCCGGGCGTGATCTGCAGCGTGGCGCCGCTTTCGAGTGAACCGATTTGATAATTACCGCCCTCGTCGCTGAGAACAGTTGTGTTCAAGTCGCCTGTGATGGTGAGCATAACATCGTTCACCGGAGCGCTGTTGCTGTAATAATAGACGTTTCCCGCGATGGCATATCCTGTCTGTATGGCAGTTGCCTGAAATTCGACGGTCGGGATGGACGGATAGCCCGGCAACGATACGCTTACTGTGTTGAGTCCCAGGTCCGGTCCAAGCGTGAGCGTTGAATAGGCCCTGCCTGATGCATTGGAGTTGGTTTGCGTCTCGCTTAGCTGCCCGTTGCCCGAAGTGACCTCGAAATTCACGATAACGCCGCTCACGGGATTGCCAAAGTCATCGGTGACTTCGGCTTCGAAGGGAGCGTCGAGCTCCTGAAAGACGCCTGCCGTTTGATTATCACCGCTCTTTTTAGCGAGATACGCCGGTGTGGAGGCAATGATGGCGGCGTTGAACGTCACAACATCCTGAAGCGAAGAGGAGGACGCCTGAATTTCCACAGGACCGATCGTCGATCCAAGCGTCACTTTTGCGAATGCTTTTCCCGATGCGTTGGTGATGAACAGCGCATTCGTTTTAGCCAACGCGGCATTCGGATCGAATGCAAGATTATTGGTGATGATGATCTGATCGATCTTCGAGCCCCATTCACGATTTTTTACCGTCAGCGTATGGATACCGGCATCGAGTTCAAACTGTGCGGGATCGTCACCACCATAGATGTAGACCTGATCCCATGTCCAATTCGTCTTCCTGGAGATATGCCAGACGATCTCGGGATCGTTGTCCATGACAATCTTGAAAGAATCGTGCGTGTCTCCGTCGGAGCGAACGCGTCCCCAAACGACATAGGTGCCGCTTTCGGTGAGATTGAAAACATATTCCGCTTTTGCCATGCTGTCATCCGGATATTCTTCGGGTACTTCGATGTATTGCCCTCCGGATGCGGCAGCATCCTGCAGGATTTGCATTGGATAGGTGACCGCACCGTCTTCAGCCTCGAATGTAACATGCGTGTTTGCCGGGATTTCCTCGATAAAGGCATCTCCGGATGTCACGTCAAAATTCACCGGAACATTTGCGATCGGATTGCCGTATTCATCCGTCACCTCGACGACCAGAGAGTCGAAGAGAGACGTGTTTGGCAATCCCTGCTGATTATCTCCCCAGACGTAGAACATGCTGGATGCGTCGCGTTTGAAGTGGACGAGTTGAAAATCATCGATGATGTTGTTTTCCGTTCCGGCGAGCATGACGCCTGAGTACAGTGATGATGCATTTCCTGCGACTCTGTCCGGGTCGATCAGCTTGCCGTCGAATTTATCGTTCAGAAAGCAGTTGAAGTGATGCCCCTGCGCATCCGAGTAAGCCCCCACTCTGAATTCGTCGCCGGTCATTGGCGTACTCTGTAATCCCGGCATTTCGGCGATCATCTGGTCGATGGATCCATTGAACAGCGAAAACAACTTGAGCCGGCCGGTTTCACTCTCTTTGTAAACGAGATAGCCTGTTGTGGACGGCGAATTATCATCAAGCATCAGGGCCAATCCGGCATTTCCATCCAGAACCGGATTCACATCGGATCCATAGGTGAATGTCGCGCCGATGGCATTGGACTCCGCGATATAGACCGCGGGCTTCCACCAGAAATTACCACCGGTATCAATGGTCATCTTGTCGGTTGAAATGATATAATGCTGGTCTGTTTTCCATGTGTAATAGCCGAGTTGAGAACGATTGAAATTGTCTGTGATCAATCTGTTGGCGCCGTTCAGCTCATTCATCAAAATATTGAAGTATGCCTCCGCCATGATGCTGTAACCCCAATTGTTGGGATGCAGATTATCATACATGTAATCGCTGCCCCAATCGCCATTCTCCGTGAATATTTCGTTCTGTCCGACGTAGCGAATGGGTTGCCCCTGCTGTAATTGTTCGATGACCAGTAGATGGATCTCCTCGGAGAGTGCTGTCGTTTGGTTATTGCGGTCGACCGTGTCCTGGCGCGGGATCACGCTGCACAGCAGGACGGGTGTGTTTGGATCATAATCCCAGATGTCATCGAGGATTTCCACGATATCATCCATTATTCTGGATATGGAATATTCGGAGGATATGTCATTTGTACCGATATGTAGCAGCACGATATCCGGGCTGGTGTCCGAGAGCCAGGGCGACAGGTGGTTTGCGATATACCCTGCGGTTTTACCGGGGGCACCCTGGTGCATGGGGTATGTGGAGACGCCATCATTGAATGTCCCGACGAGGTCAAAATTCACGTTTTCATCTGTGAGCAGGAATGCCAGATCGTCACGAAATCCACCAACAGGGCTCGATCCAGCTTCGCCCGCTGTAATCGAATTGCCGAGTGGCATGATTTTGATCTGAGCGCTCGAATTTGCATTGAGACTGAATATGAATACGATCACAAGTGCGATGTTCAGGCAGTTGCTCCATTTTCCGCTGTAAATACCGGTTCCAGACATTATTCCTCCGAAGACACACTTAAACTCGTTCAAAAATATAGATATAGCGAAATTTATGCCAAAAATAATAAACCTGTAATTTACTAAATATCAATGTATAATGCAAGCTTTTGATGACGATAGGGTAACATTTTGTATGTCCGAAATGAAACAGTGTCTTGAGTATAAACAGGATAAAAAAGCATTGACATTTTGATCAATTACGTCTAATTTAGATTAAGTCTTTGACTTGTGATTTGCATATAGGTATGCTTCATTATTTAAAACCATAGAATACAATCAATTAAAGTTGATTAATTGGGAGCATCTTTTCAAACAGGTTGCGACGCAGTTATAGAATGATATGAAATAACGTCTCGATTATGGATCAGAATTGAACTTTTGCACGAAATTTGCCCGAAAGGAATGAGACCAATGAATCGACATGTGCTGATCGTTCACTTATTTGCTGTTTTCATGATGAGCTGTGGATTGCCGAAGCCAGCGGAGAATGTGCGTACCTCTGACCGGCGGGAATGGGATCGAATATTGGAGATCACACAGAAAAAATATCCGGGTATGGATACGGCGAAACTGATCAGCCAGGTTAAATTCTTTCTGGGTACACCGTACAAATATGGAGGATCAAACCGCTATGGTATGGATTGTTCCGGATTTGTGATGAGCGTGTTTAAATCGGCGTTTGACGCCGAACTGCCGCATAACGCGGAGCAGATATACAATAAGACAAAATCCATACCCTTAAAGAATATTCAGTGTGGAGATCTGGTGTTTTTTGAGAATGTGAAGGGAAATGGGATCTCTCACGTGGGAATTTACCTCACGAACACGCACTTTGTGCATGCAAGCTCGAAAAAAGGGGTCATCATATCTTCATTTAGAAAAGATTATTACAAAAAGCGGTACAAGGCTGTTCATCGCGTGCTTCAGTTGCAGTTCAGATGAAATGGAGGGTTTATGAAAATTGTGGTCATCGGCGCAGGTGCCGTCGGCGGGGTCATTGCCGCGTATCTGAGCAGGGATAAGTACGATGTTGAACTGGTATGCAAGCATAAAGAGAACGTAGAAGCGATTTTGAATAACGGGCTTCGTGTTCAGGGCTTGAAGGGAGATGTGATCGCTTACCCTCTGGCCGTGCTCGATGTCTCGCAGATAAGTGAACGACCGGATATCGTATTCCTGGCCACAAAGGCGCATGATGTAGAAGAGGTCACCAGAGCACTTATTCCATACCTTCACGAAGATACCATGGTTGTACCGCTGCAGAATGGGATTTGCGAAGACAAGGTGGCCAATATTGTCGGCAGATCGAGAACGGTCGGTTGTGTTGTCGAATGGGGATCGACTCTCACCGGTCCGGGACGTATGGAGGTGACTTCCGATGGCCGTTTTATTATTGGTGAATTGAACAATACCAATACACATCGCCTCATCTTGCTGAAATCCGTCTTGGACAGGATATTCCCTGTCGTCGTCACAGATAATATATACGGCGCGCTCTATTCCAAATTGATCGTAAATTCGTGCATCACCACACTTGGCGCGATCACCGGATTGAATCTTGGCGACATGCTCAAAATGACAGCGGCGAGGGAGATATTTCTGAAAACTTTCTCCGAAGCTGTATCGGTGACACGGGCTGCCGGGATCAGACTTGAAAAAATTGGAGATCGGCTGAATCCGTATGATATCGAATTGAATCATGATGAGAAGAAGAGTAAATTATCGCTCTCTCTCCTGAAAAAGAATATCATCATTATACTGATGGGATTGAAATACAGAAAGCTCAAATCGTCTTCTCTTCAATCACTCGAGCGGGGTAGAAGCACTGAAGTCGATTCTCTTAACGGACATATCGTCGATATGGCGAAACAGCTGCATGTACCGGTGCCAATGAACCTTAGGCTCATCTCGATGGTAAAAGACATTGAAAACGACAAGCGGAAAAGTGATCCGGATAATTTATATCAAATCGTCTAATATCTATCCCGAATTGCTCGGTGAATATTAAGGGAAACCATAATCAGTATATGTCAAAACGAACAAGAGTGAATGGTATCATCATACTGCTGATCACGTTGATCGGCATCTATTTTTACTTTAATGTCAACTACTACGATCGCTATCTCATTAAAAACGCGAAACAGGTGGAAGCGAAGCACTCACCCGATTGATTCATGAATTCACATCAGGTTGGGAATTCCCAACGATTTTCGTCACTGATGCACGAGAAAAAATGCATCTGGCGGTTCATTGTCGTTGAAACACAATTTTTCCACCCAGTATCGTGTAAAGCACTTTCGTGGACATGATTTTATCTTCAGGGATTGTGAACAGATCCTGATCGAGTATCACGATATCCGCCAGCTTGCCCGGAGTGAGCGATCCTTTTAGATCCTCTTCGAATGAAGCGAACGCAGATCCAAGGGTGAAATATTTAATGGCATCATACATCGTGAGCCTCTGCTCGGGGAACCATCCCCCTTCCGGCAGACCGGATTCAATATTTTTCCGTGCAACAGCTGTGTAGAGGTTTCGCATGGGATTCAGCGGTTCCACCGGCCAGTCGCTGCCGAAAGCCATCATGACATCGTGGTCCAGCATCGATTTCCACGCGTAAGAGCCTTTGCATCTCTCCTTCCCAATGCGTTTTTCACAGAATCGCATATCCGTGCTGCAGTGCGATGGCTGCATCGATGCGATGACATCCTGCGTTGAGAACCGGGGGAAATCAGTATCGATCATGTGCTGAGCGTGTTCGATACGATGTCTGATATCCTTCTCTCCGTAGGTGTCGATGGCCTGCTCAATGGCATTTAGTACTATGTGTACTCCCTTGGTACCGATGGCGTGCGTCCCTGTCTGGTATCCCCCTCGATGCGCTTTGGCGATGAGATCGGTGAAGACATCTTCCTCATATTGCGCCAGTCCGGATGTGGACGGGTCATCGGTAAAGGGTTCGAAGAACAGGGCGCTTCCGGAACCCAGTGATCCGTCGATGAAACTCTTCAGAAATCCCACACGCAGCATATCGTCGCCGTCTCCGGGTTTCATGTTGAGAGCGAGCAGCGTATCCAGTTGATCGAGGTATTGCCATGCGTATACGCGCAGCGTCAAGGCGCTCTCATCTTTCAACCGCTTGAATATGTCGTATTCATTCAGCCCCGCCGAGGTGTGTATGCCGGTGAGTCCGAGTTCGGCGGCATGTTTCAGCGCCAGCTTGATGTCTTCATAGGCGTTGTCGCTTTCGGCGTATCCG
>JAZBPW010000175.1:0-3044 GCA_036351795.1 Candidatus Zhuqueibacterota bacterium
AGCTCCGGAGCCGATCTCAACGGCAATGCGACGCGTATCGCATGCGAGCGCATATTGGATCGGCTTGTAAAGTATGCGCTGTCGCAACTGAAAAAGACGGATGGGAAGTTGATCAGCATCCGTGATGGTGTGGTCTGCTATGACGATGCAGCGACAGAGCTCACCTGGGAGGGGCTCATCGCCCGGGCTTATCTCGATCGATTGAATCTCTCTTCGCACGCGCATTACGCCACGCCGAACATCTATTTTGACCGGGCCATGGAAAAGGGCAATGCTTTTGCCTATCATGTGTGCGGAACCGCATTGGCCACAGTCACCGTCGACTGCCTGCGCGGCACATACAGCATCGATGCCGTCAGGATCGTTCATGATGGCGGAGATAGCCTGAACAAGCTGATCGACGCCGGCCAGATCGAGGGCGGGCTTGTTCAGGGAATCGGCTGGATGACCATGGAAGAGCTGATGCATGATGATGATGTAAATCTCGTTTCAGACACCTTTTCCACGTACAAAATACCGGATATCCATTCTGTTCCCGGAGAGATCAATATCCATTTTCTGGATTCAAACGAAACCAATCTGGGCGTATTCAACTCGAAGGCCATCGGTGAACCACCGCTGATGTATGCCATCGGCGTCTACTTTGCTCTGTGCAACGCGATCAAGGCATTCCGTCCGGATGCGGATATCACGTATGATGCGCCAATGACCCATGAAAAGGTCTTGACCGCGCTGTATCAATTTTCTGAATGAGGTTTACCATTGACTCAGCTCTCCCCATTTCTTACGGATGCACAACTGCGATCGGAAATTCGAAAATGCGAATTCTGTGCCGAAAAACCATGTCGTGATGCTTGCCCGGTGGATTGTTCTCCGGCTGATTTCATCATGGCAGCGTGCAAAGGAGCAGCGTCGGATTTCAAACGGGCGGCTGCGATCATCTATGGACACAATCCACTCGGCGGTGTCTGCGGTGCGCTGTGCCCGGACTATCATTGCATGAAGGCCTGCGTGCACAGGACGTTCGATTCCGCTGTGAATATTCCGGCTGTGCAGGCTGCGATCATTCAGAAGGCAAAGGATCTGCGCGTCGTACCCGCATTTGACAGATCAGCCGATAACGGGAAGAGCGTGGCAGTCATCGGTGCAGGACCCTCCGGAATCGGCGCTGCCGCGATCCTCACGCAGCTGGGTTATCGTGTGGATATGTATGACAAAAATGAACATGCCGGCGGGATGTGCAATCTCATCCCGGGCATGCGCTTTGACAAACAGGTTCTGAGGTCAGATATCGATTTTATCGAGTCATTGGGCCGAATCCAGTGGCACCTGCGGAAGGAGGTCACCGATCCATCATCACTTCTGGTGGACGGAGTGGACGCTGTAGTCGTATGCAGCGGATTGGACGTACCATTGACGCTGAATATCGCTGGCGAGGATTCCGCGATCTCCTGGACCACATTTCTGGCGGAGTCGGAAAAGAACTGTTCTGACCAGAAAATAGCCGTGATCGGCGGAGGGGCCGTGGCGCTCGATTGCTGCCTGAAGGCAAAGCACGGGGACGCTGCATCCGCGACAATGATCTGTCTCGAAAATTATGCGGAAATGCCGTTGACTTCAAAAGAACGTATCTGGTTGATGGACGCCGGGATCGAGGTGATTACCCGAACGCGATTGAATGAGATCCAGCGGCGTGATGATGCCTGCGCACTGAACCTTCAGAGGATCGAACTGCCCGCTGATATGCATTTTCATCCGGGGAATGTGCGCGATATCGCGGATACCGCGATGACGCTTCGCGGCTATGATCAGGTGGTCATTGCAATCGGCGCGAAGAGTTCGATCCCGCGAGTGAAAGACAACCGGATCTTTTACGCCGGCGATATGGTCAACGGACCGACAACTGTTGTAGAGGCTGTGGCTGCCGGAAAGAATGCCGCACGCGAAGTGGATGCGTTTCTGATGAATCAACCCCGGCCGGTGATCGAAAAACCGGTGAAGGCCCGGAATTATCTGAAGGGACGCAATCTTGTCCCTGTGGATTTGCATTGCGACTTTTTCGGGCGACGACTATCGTCTCCCTTTATCCTGTCTGCAGCGCCTCCTACGGACGGCTATGAACAGATGAAAAAGGCCTATGATGCCGGTTGGCCCGGCGGGATCATGAAGACGGCATTTGACGATGTCCCGATCCATATTCCCTCGGATTATATGTTCGTACTCGATGAATCGACGTATGGGAATTGCGACAATGTCTCCGGACATCCGCTGGATCGCGTGTGCGGAGAGATCGAACGGTTGATCGCGGAATACCCGGACCGGCTGACCATTGCCTCCACCGGCGGACCTGTCACTGGTGATGATGAGGCGGACAAAGAAGTGTGGCAATCCAACACGCGGAAACTGGAAGGGGCAGGCGCCATGGCCATCGAATACAGTCTTTCCTGTCCTCAGGGGGGCGATGGCACCAAAGGCGATATCGTCTCACAGGATCCGGAACTGACGGTTCGAATCGTCGAATGGGTCATGGGTGCTGGTAATGCGGATGTCCCCAAGCTGTTCAAATTGACGGGTGCTGTTACCGCGATTTATCCCATCGTCCATGCAATCAAGGATGTGTTCACCATGTATCCCGATAAAAAGGCCGGGATCACGCTCGCCAATACTTTCCCGGCGCTTGCTTTTCGGGAAGGGGATGACAATGGCTGGGATGACGGGATCGTCGTCGGGATGTCCGGCCAGAGGATTGTGGATATTTCGAATCTGACGCTCGCCAATGCCTCGCGGGTGGGATTGACCGTTTCAGGCAATGGCGGACCCATGGATTATAAATCTGCGGCAGATTTCCTCGCGCTCGGCGCTGCCACCGTGCAGTTCTGTACCATTGTCCTGAAACACGGCTATGCCATCATCGATGAACTCAACAGCGGGCTCAGTCACCTGCTCGAGGCCAGAGGATTTTCGAGCGTGCAGGAGCTGATCGGCTGTGCACTGCCCGATCCAATCACCGGATTTATGGATCTGTCCGCGCTCAAGAAAATCTC
>JAZBPW010000176.1:0-25636 GCA_036351795.1 Candidatus Zhuqueibacterota bacterium
CGTCGTTGATATAAAGGCTCTTGTCAAGTACATCCAAAATGGGAAAATACACGGAGCCGCGATCGATGTCTTCGGAATGGAACCGGGGAAGAGTGGTGCAGAATTCGAAAGTGAGCTGCAGGACATGCCCAATGTGATCCTGACGCCGCATATCGGCGGCAGCACGGAGGAGGCGCAGAAGAATATTGCCGAATTTGTGTCGCACAAGATCATCGACTATGTGAATACCGGCAATTCCATGTACAGTTTGAACTTTCCCCAGCTCCAGCTGCCCGAGCTTCAGAAGGCGCACCGTCTCATCCACATTCATGACAACATTCCGGGCATGCTGGCGAAGATCAACAGTATACTGGCTGATAATGAGATCAATATCGTGGGACAATATTTGAAGACGAATGAAAAAATCGGTTATGTGATCACCGATATCGGAAAGGCGTACAATCATGCGGTGGTCAGTGAACTCAAACGAATTCCGAACACGATCAAGTTCAGGATACTGTATTAGACCATGCGCTGTCTCTATTTCACACCGGGTCCCACTGCGCTCTATCCCACAGTCCCCGAGCACATCAGGAATGCGCTTGCGGATGATGTCTGCTCGATCTCGCATCGCAGTAAGGCTTTCATGGCCATCTCGAAACGGACGGAGGTAGCACTGAGAGCGCTGCTGGATATTCCGGATTCGCATGTCATATTCTATCCCGGATCGGCGACCGAGGCCATGGAGCGCATCATCGAGAACTGCGTTGCCGAGCGCTCGCATCACTTTGTCAATGGTGCGTTTTCCAGGCGATTTTTCGACATGGCATTGGCGTTGAAGAAGAGGCCGGAGAAGACGGAGGCATCGTTTGGAACGGGTTTCGATTTCCGTAATGTTGGCATCGGCAATGATGTCGAGCTGATCTGCGTCACACAGAACGAAACGAGCGCCGGCGTGGCGCTGCGCGTCGATGACATTCTGGACTTGAAACGACGTTATCCGGAGGCGCTGATGGCTGTGGATATCGTATCATCCGTGCCGTATGTGGATCTCGATTATTCGGTCATCGATTGCGCCTTCTTCTCGGTGCAGAAGGGATTCGGTCTCCCGGCTGGTCTCGGCGTACTGATCGTCAACGAGGCGTGTATTGCCAGGTCGGAGGCGTTGAGATCAAGGAGCGTGAATATCGGCAGTTATCACTCCTTTCCGTCGCTGAATAAATACGCGGCAAAGCATCAGACGCCGGAGACGCCGAACGTGCTGGGAATCTACCTGCTGGGACGCGTGTGCGAGGATATGCTGGAGACGGGACTGGACAGGATACGCGCCGGAATGGATCAGAAGGCGGAGATGCTCTATTCTGCGTTTGAACGGCATCCGGAGCTCAAGCCCTTTGTAGAGGAGCCGGATATTCGATCGAAGACTGTGATCGTGGGCGAGAATCCGCCGCCAAAGCTAAAGGAATACCTCAGAAGCAAGGGATTCATCATCGGCAGTGGTTATGGTGATTACAGAGAACATCATATCCGCATCGCCAACTTTCCTCAGCACAGGGAGGAGGATGTGGCGCGGCTGGTGGCGTTGCTGGGGTAGCCGGCGATCGGAGGAGTAAAACCAAAATCATATCTGTGATTGCGAGTCCCTCGGAGAGGGACGAAGCAATCTCTATAACCCTTGATGCTCGACAAATGTCACTGGATTTTTCTCCCGCAGAGCGTAAATCCGTAAACCTGAAAGAATCAGACAGGATAACAGGATTGACAGGATGACATACCAAAAGGTGTAGGCCACCTGAGAGGTGGACTACACCTGTGAAAAAATGATTTCAGTTAATAAAGCGTAAAAATGAATCACTGAAATAGTCAAAAAGAATGGTCGTTTACACAAAAAAGTTTACAGTCAAAAAAATCATCCTGATACAAGATTATTCCTTTTCAAACCTTAGTAGAAGATGGTCGCACCTCAAAACCGACCTTATTACCTTATTCCTGAGGTCGCATTTTTACTGGATTCCCGCCAACAGCATGCGGGAATGACATCGCCGGACGTCTTTTCCGCTTTCCGTCACCCCTCGACTCCGCTCGGGGTGACAGACTGAGCCTTTCACTGCCATTCGTTTTCTGTATTCCCTTTCTCCGATTTCCGTTTTTTGTCCTGTCTCCTGACTTCCTGCATTCTTCTTCTCTCTGTGCCCTTTGTGCCCTCTGTGGTTTACAAAAATCTTCGCGCTCTTTGCGTCTTCGCGGTATAATATGCACTCGCGTCCACCCGCCATCTCTCGACTCCGCTCGAGATGACAGGCGGGCATGGTGAATTATTAATAACCGAACACGCTGGAGCGCCCGCCGCGCTTTTCCCATTTCAGGTCGCGGAGCTGCGAGGCCTTGACATTGATCTTGAAGTAAAAATAGGGCGCGCCAATGCCGGAGGGACGCCATACGAATCTCGCCTCCCAGCAGTGCATGTCGCGGTAGAATGTAAATGAATGACTCACCAGCTTTTTCAACTGGAGGTCGTATCGCGCGTTGTAGTTGATCTTCCAGTTTTTGGTGAGCTTCACCTCGAAATTCGAAAGATTGAGATTGTAGGTTTTTGTCTGCTGCAGCGGATTGCTTCTGTTGATTCGAAAATCCAGCGCAAGCGATGCCCGCCAGGGAATATCGAGACCGGAATGGCCGGTCTCCGGTTCGAAGCGGTTTCCGCCCGCCACATAGAGCTGATTGTAATACTCATCCGCCGATACGATCTCACCCATTTCATTCAGGAGCACATCTTCACCCTCCCCTCTCATTTCAGAAGATGCAGATGTGCTCTTCTTCCCGGAGATCCTGAACTGCGTGGAAAAGGAGAAATTTGTCATTCGAAACGGCGTACGCTTCCACCAGTCTTTTGTTTTATCAAAGAGCATCAGCGAGTTGACGCGCCGTCCCAGATCCTTGTCGAATTTGTAAAAGTCGTGTGCCATCGACATGTTGAGGTTCAGGTTCTTGATGATCGTCGATCTGAACGATGTGCTCAACGGCGACAGCTTGAAGGTCTCGGATTCGAAATTATACGCGGAACTCGAGTAGATGGTGAACAGGTCGAATTTTTTCTCCTTGTCGCCATCTTTTGTCTTCATCTGAAATAGGTTTTTCACGCTGAAACTGATGTTCTTCCGGGCGAAAGACGACACGGCATCCATGAATCTCTGCGCCGTGATCTCCTGCCCCAGCGTATCAGTGAATGTATCCACATAGTTCCAGCGGTCTTCTGAAAAATTCGGACTGAAATTGAATGACACATTCGGCGTGATCACGTGACGGATCGCCTGGACATTGCCGATATTCGGCGCGAACATGCCGTAAATATTGGTCGAGGACGACAGCCGGTAACTGAATGTCCGTTTCGATGCGAATCCGCTGACGGTGTCGGTCTCCACGCTGTTTGTTTCGAAATCGAACTCATTTTCCTTGTACCGGTCGTACCAACGCTCATTGTACGAAAGCCCCTGGCTGAGTGTCAGCCATCCGAATATCTTTTGCGGTGAATTCATGCTGAGCGACACATTGTGGTCCAGATAGCGCGTCAGCGAGCTGCTGCCGGTACCACCTTTGATTTCACGGTTATACAGGCTGTTGCTGTAATTGTAGTAGATGGAGTTGTACCATTTGAGCTCATTGTCCGCGCTTCGTCCGCTGCGCGAATTATTGTCAGGCGGTTCAAAAATTCGTCGTTGCGATAGAGTGAAATTCAGCTGCGGAAATGTCTGTGTGATCCTCCCCGTTTCGATATCCCGGGTTTGCGACAGATTCGCGCTGAAACTCATGCGTTGGTCTGTCCAGTTCTTGCTGAACGTGGCATTCGAACGGATCTCCCTGTTCAGTCGTTCGGAAAAATTGGAACTGAAATCTTTGTAAAAACTGTTATCGCTCACGAAACGACCGTTCACCTGCAAGCGCATGGTGGGATCGATATCCTGCCTGTGGTTGATCAGCAGGTCCCAGCGCCGTTCCGATCGTCCTGTCTTGAAATCCTTGCGGGTGAATGATCCGCTCACGCTGCCGTTGAGCAGGTATCTTTTTGCATAATTCATATCGCCGCGGAGCATCCATCCGCTGAGGTCGTAATAGTCAATCAGCAGCTTTGAATCGAAATAGTCGTTCGGCGCCCAATAGTAGCCGAGGCCACGGATGAACCGTCCTTCTGTCGCACTCTGGCCGTAGGATGGAATGACCAGCCCGGAATGTCTTCCTTTTTTATGCGGAAAAACGGCAAATGGGATGATGGCGACCGGGATATGTCCGAGATAAAGCACTACCGGTTTGGCAATGACCTTATCCTGGGGTATGACCTTGATCCGCCGGCTGTTGAAATGGAAGTGCGGATTTTCCTCGTTTTGGCAGGTCGTGAAATAGCCATTGGAGATGTTTACCACATCTTCGCCGACCTTTTTCATGGATTCGCCGAAGTAATAGCCGCTCTCAAAATTGGTGCGGCCCTGGATCACGCGACCCTTTTCCGACTTGAAATTGTAGATCATCTTGTATCCGACCATCACCTCACCCTGGTCAGCCAGAGAGGGCAAACCACGCCACTCGATCTGCATGGTTGAATCCTGAGATCCCGGCAATTTACGATAAACGGTATCCGGAACACCTTCGGCCGTCAGCATGTTTGTATTCCAGTCGACTGTGATCTTCTCCGCCTTCAGAGTCATGGTTTTGAATTTCACCACTGCATCGCCGATGAGATAGGTTATTCTGTCCTTCACCGGGATATCGATCATTTTCGCGTCATAGAACAGTGTGGTGTCCATGCCAACCGAAGATGTCCGACGCTGAGGTTGCTGCACCTCCTGTGATGAATCGGGGGCAGAAATGGATATTTCGGAAAAAGACGTGTCCGGAACCGCCGTAGTGCTGTCGGCAAAGGGCGATCGAAATTGTTCGGCGGAGTCTGCTGGTATTTCCAGGGCATGAATGATTTCATGTGACAACAGCAGACAGAGTGACAGGCAGAGTGATGTGATGCTGATTCTGATCATGATAGGGTTCAAGAGTTTATCGATGAATTCGCTTGAAAAGTTCCTGCGGGATCACTTCCTTCTCTTTTTCCAGAGCTTTGTAAGTCTTTCTCTGATCGTTCTTTCATATCCCTGCTCTGTCGGATAATAATAAATAGACCCTTTTCTGGAGTCGGGGAGGTACTGTTCTTCCACGAAATGCTCCGGATAGTCATGTGGATATTTGTAGCCTTTTGCGTAATCCATCTCTTTCATCAGTTTTGTGGGCGCGTTTCTCAGATGCAGCGGAACGGATTCCGGTGGTGACTTGCGCACGTCCGACAATGCGTTGTCGATGGCCATATAGGCGGCGTTGCTTTTGGGAACCGACGCCAGGTATGTGGCGGCTTGAGAAAGGATGATCCTGGCTTCCGGCATACCGATGACATCGATTGCCGAAAAAGCGGAAGTCGCCATCACAAGTCCCTGGGGGTGGGCATTGCCGATATCCTCGGAAGCGAGTATGATCATGCGCCTGGCAATAAATTTTGGATCTTCACCACCATCGAGCATTCTGGCGAGCCAGTAGACCGCGCCATCAGGATCGCTTCCACGGATGCTCTTAATGAACGCGGAGATGACGTCGTAATGATAGTCGCCTTTCTTGTCGTAAATCAGTGTTCTGCGCTGCAGCGCCTCTTCGATGATCTCCTTGGTGAGAAGTCGTATCCCATTTGTATCTGGTGGTGTTACTTTGGCAGCCAGCTCCAGTGCGTTCAGTGCGATCCTGGCATCGCCGGCCGAATGGTGAACCAGCGCATCCCGCGCTCCTTCATTCAGTGTAATGTTCATGGATGTGAGCAGGTCATCATGATCAAGCGCCTGCTGAATGATGTTGTCGATATCTTCCCTTGACAACGGCTCCAGCACATAGACACGACATCGTGATAGCAGCGGAGAAATGACTTCAAAAGAAGGATTTTCCGTTGTCGCGCCAATGAGTCGCAGCGTGCCGTCCTCCACCACATGCAGTAGCGCGTCCTGCTGTGCCTTGTTGAAACGGTGAATTTCATCGATAAAGAGAACCGTTCTTCTCCCGGATAGCCTCTTGTTGGTTTTGGCTTTTTCAATGACTTTTCGAATATCGGAGACGCCGGAAGTGACCGCGCTGATGGCGTGGAAGTCTGATTTTGTCTCGCTTGCGATGATGCGTGCGAGTGTCGTCTTGCCGACACCGGGTGGTCCCCAGAAGATCAGTGAGAACAGCTCATCGCTTTCGATTGCTGTTCGCAGCATTTTACCCGCACCAACGAGATGCTTCTGGCCTGCGAAATCATCCAGACTGGCGGGTCGCATGCGTTCCGCCAGCGGAGGCGCGGCGGAACCGTGATTTTTCTTCTGGGAATCGAATAGATCCATTGATTTATATGAAGGTTTGGAACCGAGCTGAGTGTGATTCTGAGATCAGATGATCTGCGCGTTATTTACCCCAGAAATCTTCCAGACGCTTTTTCAGTTTAGTCAGTTCCTTGATTTTTTTTCGACTTTGCGGAACGAAATATCCATCCGGTTCCTTTTCAATGGCCAGCTTGTACTCCGCGATCGCGTTGTCGAATTCCCGGCGGTCTTTCTTTTCATAAGCCAGTGCCATGTAAAAGTGCGGTTCTCCTGAATTCCATCTCAAACTCATGGCTTTTCCAAATGCTTCGATAGCATCCCACAAGGATGATTTGTCTCCGGCATTGTAGAGCAGAATCCCATTGCTCAATGTCTGATAATATCTGGCATCCTTGTTATCCGAATTGATCTCCACGGCCTCTGTGAATTTTTTATTCGCCGACTGGTAAGCGTATTTCCTGATATCTATGATCCCATCCTGAACTAGTTCATCAGCACTTGCGATCCGGGTGTTTATTCGCTGAATGTGTTCTGCGGCATTCAGTTTATTCATATGCACCAGCGCATTCTCGAGCATGTTTTCTCGTTCGTAGAATCTTGCAAGCTTCCATCGGGCTTTCTCTGAGGTGGAATCGAGTTGCACTGCCGTCTTCAATTGCTGCAATGCCTTGTATTTATTGTCCCGGGCTGTGAGTGAATCCGAGAAAGCGAGTGTGACGTTGATAAGCGCATCTGTAAACTCTCTGTCAGTTGGTTTCAGTTGTTGCGCCTGTTCCAGATGATGCAGCGCATCCTCAATCTTGCCGATCTGCTGCAGCGATCGACCCATCAGAAAATGGGCATTCGCATTTGTGCTGTCCGCGGAGAGTATCCGCTCGCACTCGGCGATAACGGCGTTGTAATCGCCTGTTTTATAGAGCGTGTCCGCTTCTCGGACTGACGAGCATCCTGCGAGAATGATGAGAAGTAGCAGCGCGGCTCGCTTCACCCTGTTGCTGAAAGCCATCATTGCTGTTCCACCATGTCCTTGTGAATATATCCTTCCTTACCTCCAAGCAATTTGATGAGATACCAGTCATTGATTCGCCTCACGACGGTAAAACTCAGATCGCCCGGCACCCTTGTAACGACCTCGCTGCTGCCGTCCGCCTCTTTGTAGACGGAAATACGATCATCGCGGCTGCCTTTGGTTTTCACCTTTCCAGCCATGGCGGCTGCCGTGGCGGCCTCCGTCACTACAAATTGATGTTCCACAATCTCGACGCCCATTCTCGCGAGTGCATCGGCGAACAGGATATTTTTTTCAGTTCTTTTAATGGCGTCTCTGAATCGTCCCTCATCCTTCAGCTGTTGCGCCATTTGATAAAATTCAGCGGCGTCATCGAAATTACCGACGACTTCATTCATCACACCCAGATTGTACATGACTTCTGGATTGTACATATCCTTATCGTATATCGCTTTGTAAATGAGATAGGCTTTATTGATCTTCAGCTTCTCAGCCAGTTCCGCAGCCTTTTCTCCGTTTTTCTTGTGCTTCTTAACTTCAATTTTTTCCAGCTCAAATGATTCGAGCTCATAGTAGGGCGCGATATAGTTGGCGATTTGGGGAACGGCTTTGTCGAGGCAGGTATTGATCATTTCATCTACAGAGGGCAGGCTGCCATATCTGTCCTCACACTGGGACTTTTCCAGAGATTCTTTCGCCTCTGTACTGCCGAGAACCTGACCCGTCTCAGCGCTGATGATTCGCGCCTTCACAGTCACATTGACTTTCCGTCTTGTACAATCCACCATCTTGGTGATTTTCTTTTTATTCTTTTTTTCCGTTCGTTTCTCTTTGTAATCATCGTCCTGAAAGAAGAAATTGACATCACCCATGATCACTGCCTGCACGCCAAGCATATTACCAATCTCCATGGCCTGGTTTTCATTGATCAAACCCGACATGCTGAGTTCCTGCTCTTTGAGAACCTGCATCAGCCTGTCCCGTTCCACAATCTCAAAGACATTGGTGAACGTCCCTTCCTGAAGCGTCTTTCCCTCTTCGCCCTTACCCATCCCAAGAAAACCTGTCTTTATCTTTTCAATACCGCGATTTGGTTCGATCAGGGCGGAAATGAGAGAACCGGAAAAAGATTTCCCGTACTGAATGGTGATCTCATCATCGTCATCACTTCCTATCTGCTTATCGACGACTTTTGACAGGATTTTCAGAGCGATTTCTTCAGTGTTGTCCGGTGTATCGCCGGCGCTCGAGCCCTCAGTGCTGAAATCCATCACGGCGATGCGTTGTACTCCTTCGAGTACTTGCTGGGGTGGTTTCAGCACAAAACATTTAACTTTCTTATAAGGAAAAGCGAGAGACGGAATGATGAGTATCATCATGGTCAAGAACAGTATTCTGGATTTCATCACTGACCTCCATTCGTAATATCAATGAATTTATTCAGGACATCTCTAAAATTGCCAAATCGATGGTAGGGTATTGTTTTTTCTATACAGAACTTTTCAAGATCATCTTTAGCGAAAACTATATCCGATTCAGCGACACCACAACGGTCAGACAATCCGTCGCCGACATAGACGATGGTCTCCCCATCAACCCGGTCTTTGCGAATGTGATATCCCTTGCAATTCCCGCACTGGGTGCAGCCTTTTTCGAAATAGGGGAATTCAGGGCGAACGCGTGTCTCGTTTTCGAATATAAGCTTATTGGATCGCACGGGGATATGTTCGAACCCATGGTTTTTGAGAATTTTGTTGATATAGAGATCAAGGCCGTCGCTGAGGATTGTCACCGGATAGCCATGTTCATCGCAATGTGCAATGAAATTCCTGAAATTTGGATCCAGGCGCTGTTCATCACTGAATGCATCGAGCGTGTCCCTCGTCAGGTGCATCATTTTACATTCGCGTATGAAAACCTCTTTCGAAGATATGCGTCCTTCGGCCCACTCCTTGATTGGTTCTTCCCAATCTTCGCCGGCAAAAGTCTGAAACAACTTGTCTCCAACATCGTTCAGGGCGATTGTACCATCGAAATCTATATATATTCTGTACTTTACATTCATATTAACATCATCATTGCTTTAGAAAAAAGAAAATCCCGCGTACATTAAAAAAAGAACGCGGGATGTCGTCAGTTACCTAGTTATTTTTCAACGCTGCGTGTGCCGCTGCCAACCGGGCGATTGGTAGACGAAACGGCGAGCAGGACACATAGTCCAGACCGGTTCTATGGCAGAAATCGATGGAATCCGGATCACCACCATGTTCACCACAGATACCGATTTTCAGTTTCGACCGAACCGAACGTCCCTTTTTCACACCCATCTCCACCAGCTGTCCGACACCGGACTGATCCAGTGACTGGAAGGGATCCTTAGGCAGAATTTTCGCATCCAGATATTGCGGCAGAAAACCGCCGATATCATCACGCGAAAAGCCGTACGTCGTCTGCGTCAGATCATTCGTTCCGAAGGAGAAGAACTCCGCTGTTTCAGCGATCTCATCCGCGGTCAGACAGGCGCGCGGAAGCTCAATCATCGTACCGACGAGATACTTGAATTTCACTTTCTTCTTTTCCATCACTTCTTCCGCCATCTTCACGATGATTTCGCGCTGATTTTCAAGCTCAGCTGCAGTGCCGACGAGAGGAACCATGACTTCCGGGAGTACCTTCACACCTTCGGCCGTCAATTTGGCGGCGGCTTCGAAGATCGCTCTGGCCTGCATCTCCGTGATTTCCGGATATGCAACTCCCAGGCGGCATCCTCTGTGACCGAGCATAGGATTCAATTCATGCAGCGAGGCGATACGGCTCTTCAGCTTGCTCGTTGAGATTCCCAGCTCCATGCTCAGTTCCTTGACCTGATCATTCGTCAGTGTGACAAACTCATGCAGGGGTGGATCCAGCAGGCGTATCGTAACCGGCAATCCCTCCATGGCTTTCAGGATACCGTAGAAATCGGATCTCTGATAGGGAAGAAGTTTCATGATGGCCTTTCTTCTATCCACCTCCGATTCGGCAACGATCATTTCCCGCATGGCGGAAATTCGTTTTGGATCGAAGAACATGTGTTCGGTACGACACAGTCCGATACCCTCTGCACCGAAAGTGCGCGCCTGGCCGGCATCTTCCGGGCTGTCCGCGTTTGTCCGAATACCCAATTTTCTGAACTTGTCTGCCCACTTCATCAGTTTTGCGTAATAGACATTGCCTTCGAGATCAGGTTCCACCAGGTCGAGCTGACCTTTGTAGACGCGACCCTTGGTGCCGTTCAGAGTGATCCAGTCGCCCTCTTTCAGCACTTTGCCGTTGACTGTCACTTTTTTGGCCTTGGCGTCGATTTGCAGGGCGGAGCAGCCAACAATGCAGCACTTGCCCCATCCACGCGCGACGAGTGCAGCGTGACTCGTCATTCCGCCTTTGGCAGTGAGAATCGCCTCGGCAGCATGCATGCCGTGAACGTCTTCAGGGGACGTCTCATTGCGAACGAGGATCACTTTTTTACCCTTATTTGCCCAGGCTTCGGCATCATCCGCTGTAAAGACGATCATTCCGGTGCCGCCACCGGGACCGGCAGGAAGACCTTTTGCCAAATCCTCTGCCTTTTTCTCGGCTTTCGGATCGACTGCCGGGTGGAGGAACTCATCGAGCTGCTCGGGTTTCACGCGTTTCACTGCGGTCTTCTCCTTGATGAGATTTTGCCCGACCATTTCAACTGCGATCCTGACCGCTGCAGGTCCGGTTCTCTTTCCTGTTCGGGTCTGCAGCATCCACAGACGGCCTTCCTGGATTGTAAACTCGATATCCTGCATGTCCTTATAGTGTTTTTCCAGCTTTTTCTGGATCTTGTCCAGCTGTTTGTACAGCTTCGGCATCATTGTCTCGAGGCTCGGCAGGTGTTTCGTGTCATCCGTTTTACCCTTTTCATTGATCGGATTGGGTGTGCGGGTACCAGCGACAACATCTTCACCCTGAGCGTTTGTCAGCCACTCACCGTAGAAGACATCTTCACCGGTGGCAGGGTTTCGTGTGAAGGCAACGCCTGTCGCGCTGTCCTCGCCCATGTTGCCGAATACCATGGTCTGCACGTTGACGGCAGTACCCCATTCATGCGGAATGCCTTGAATCTTTCGATAATTGATGGCGCGCTTTCCGTTCCAGGATTGAAATACCGCACTGATGCCGCCCCAAAGCTGCTCTTCCGGATCATCCGGGAAATCTTTTTTGAGCACCTTTTTGATCACTGACTTGTATTTATCGACAAGTTTTTTCAAGTCGTCAGCGGTCAGTTCCGTGTCGAGCTCTACGCCTCGTGCCTTTTTTATCTTATCCATTTCATGTTCGAGCAGTTCGCGAATGCCTTTGCCGTCTTTTGGCTCTATGCCCATCGCCTTTTCCATGACCACATCGGCATACATCGTGATCAACCGGCGGTAGGCATCGTATGCAAATCTTTGATTGCCGGTTTTCTCGATCAGCCCCTCGATGGTGTTCGATGTGAGTCCGACATTCAGTACGGTCTCCATCATACCTGGCATGGATTGACGCGCCCCTGAACGTATGGATACCAGCAGAGGATTTTTCTTATCGCCGAATTTTGATCCCATGATCTTTTCGATCTTCTTAACCGCCTGATCAACTTCAGTTTTCAATGCGGATGGATAGTTCTTTTTGTTTTTATAATAATAGGTACATACATCGGTCGTAATCGTGAATCCGGGAGGAACAGGTACGCCGATGCTGCTCATCTCGGCCAGGTTTGCGCCTTTGCCGCCGAGGAGATTTTTCATCTCAGCGTTACCATCAGCCTTTCCCTCACCAAAAAAATATACGTTTTTGCTACTCATTCAACACTCCTTAACTTGGTTTATTTATTATGCAATAATGAATAATATGTTTCCGTATTACTAAGAATTTCCAGTGCTTTTTGAATTTCAGGTGTTCTCTCGAAGCTCGCCTTTGTTTTAGCGCTGGTACCCCAGAACTTTGCCGATATTTCTTCCTTGAGATACCATTTGATGAAGTCGATACTTTCATCGAAATCTTTCTCTTTTTCTTCATCTGCGACTCGTTTCAACTCGCTGAGCGCCGAATTCACGCGATCTTTGTATCCCGCGTCGTCAAGGACCTTCTCAAGATCGCGAATTCCCTCTTCAGTCTCTGTCCTGTATTTGAAGTTCTTTTTTTCCAGAAATGCCTTGTATTCAGCGATGATGGCATCATCGATCTCGAAATCATCCCTGGAATGCGTATGGTTGGCAGCATACTCAATTGAGAAATTGAAGAACATGGATTTCATGATCATCTGACGAACGATCATAGGTATCTTTTCGCGGGTGATGCGAATATCCGGTGTGATACCACCGTTCCCCTTCACCTCTCTGCCACTGGATGTTTTGTAAGTTTTTGTACTGTCCCAGTCGACTTTCGAGTTCGTCATCAGCACCTTGGAACCGGTGAAAACGTCTGATTTTTGGATGAGTCTGCCGCTGGGAATGTAGTATTTCGATGTCGTTATTTTCAGAGCAGACTCACTGCTGATGGGGACAACCTGCTGTACGAGTCCCTTGCCGAATGTCGGGCTGCCGATAACCAGCCCGCGGTCCAGATCCTGGATAGCACCCGCGACGATCTCCGAGGCCGAAGCGCTGAATGTATCGACCAGCACAACCACAGGTCCATCGGGCCAGATGGCAGCCTTGTTCGCGCGGTACTCTTCATTTGAGTCCTCGGTTCTGCCCTTTCTCGAGACTACCAGTTGTCCTTTCGGAAGAAAATTATCTGCGACAGCTACAGCTGATTCCAGCAATCCTCCGGGATTGCCCCTCAAATCCAAAATCAGGCTCTCCATGCCCTCTTTTTTAAGATCTGCAATCGCGTCATTTACCTGATCGCCGACATCGCGTGAGAATTGATGGAGACGGATGTACCCGATCTTGTCCTTGACAAAGCCGGCGTAGGAGATTTCCTCGACTTTTATCTCGGCTCTGATCAAACGGAACTCCATAATATCCTTTTCACCGAATCTTCTGATCTTGACGAAGACCTCGGTGCCCGGTTTGCCGCGGAGACGATGTGCTGTTTCGGTGATCGTCAGGTCCTTGGTGCTCATCGAATCGACCGCTATGATCTTGTCGCCTTCCCGAATCCCGGCTCTGGCAGATGGTGTTCCCTCGAAAGGAGGTTCGATGACCGTCGCCCAGTCATCACGCTTGCTGATTCGCATGCCGACGCCGCCGTACTTCCCTTTCGTCATGATCTGCAGTTCCTGATTGCCATCCTTTTCAATGTAAAGGGTGTATGGATCGAGCGTGTTCAGCATGCCGTTGATGCCTGCCCGCATAAACTCTTCGGGATCAATTACCTCGACATATCGTTTCGTGATCTCTTCATACACCTTGCCGAATACGCTCATATTCTTACCGACGGAAAAGTAGTAGTCCGGACTTGCAGTGTCGGTCTTGTACGCCATCCACCCGCCGAAAGTGATCGTGATGGCGATCAGAACCAAAAAGAAAAGAACGATTGTCATCTTGCTTCTATTTTTCAGCATGTTCTCCTCCCTGGAGATAGCTCCAAAAGTGTTGCCAGATAATATCTTCAATTTCAGGAATCGATTTATCCCCGTCAATGATCACAAATCGATCCGTGTTTTGTTTCGCAATAGTCAAAAATCCCTGTCGCACCTTCTCGAAAAATGCGTTTCCCTCGGCCTCCATCCTGTCCGGCTCAGCATTGATCTTGTTCTGACGCTCGTGATATACATCAACACTGATGTCGAGAAGATATGTGATATCCGGGGAAATATTCTGGGTAGCGACCCTGTTGATGTTATTGACAAATTGGAGGTCGATGCCGCGTCCATAACCCTGATAAGCGGTTGTTGAATCGAAGAATCGATCGCACAGTACGATTTTACCATCGTTCAAATGAGGTACGATCTTTTCCGACACAACCTGTGATCGCGCCGCCGAATACAGAAGTATCTCTGTGACCGGGTTCATCCGGGTGTGTTCATTTTTCAACAGCACATCCCTGATTTTCTCGGAGATCACGGTTCCCCCGGGTTCGCGAATCACGGAGACTGACCTCCCATGATTAACAATTTTATGTGAGAGAAGTTCCAATTGCACGGATTTCCCGCAATAGTCGATTCCCTCGAATGTGACGAATATCCCATCCATAATTACAAATCAATAAATTTCCATTTGCCGCCTTTGAACCGCCAGTAATTGAGAGCGAGTCTCAGTATCTCATCCGCAAGGTGCACAACCCAGAGTGCTGCCAGTGAAAACTGAAAAACAAAGACGGCAATCCAGTTCAGTCCGAATTCGAAAAAGACAACACCAATGATTGTCAGCCACATGATCCATTTCAGATCACCGGCACCACGAAGACTGCCGATGATGACGCCATCAACAGCCTTCGGTATTTGAACGATAGCGAAGATGATCATGGCGAACGCACCTTTTTCAATGACCATTTCGTCGGTGGTAAATATCGCGATGATCTGTTTCGAAAATATAACCATGATCATCGTGACCACAAAAGAAAATGCAAATCCGATAAGGTTGAACGTTTTCGCTGTTTTTTCGGCGAGCTGTATCTTCAACGCGCCGATATTTTTCCCCATAAACGTCATCGCTGCGAAACCCAGGCCGGTATAGGCCATGGATAAAATGCCCTGTATCCTCAGAAAAATGACATGCGCAGAAAGATAGTACGCACCGAGTCTTGCCGCGAAAACGGATACGATCAGCATCCCGAGAGACCAGACGAGCTGTTCGACCGTTGTCGGGATGCCCGTCTTTATCAGTCTCTTGAATGTCGCAAAATTGGGCCGCGTCAATTCCTTCAAAGAGAGGAATAGTACGGATTTATGGGTTCGCAGTACGTAGAGCGTCACCATGAATCCAACCGAGTGCGAAATACCCAGAGCCAAAGCTGCGCCCTCCACTTCCCAGCGCGGGAAACCGAACCATCCGAAGATGAGCAGCGGCGCCAGAATGAGATTCAGGACGTTGATGATGATGTTGATGATCATTGACAAATGCGTATCGCCGGCACCGCGAATGATTCCGACAGCGATGAAATTCGGTATCACAAGCGGTGCGAACAGCGCGATCGTCCTGAGATATGTCATTCCGGCGTCCTGAGCAGCGGTATCAGCGCCCTCTTTGATGAATTTGAACAGGTATACGCCGCCGAAATACCATATCAAGGCGAAGACGACAGACATGATAATGCTCATTATCAGCGCCTGACCCAGCACATGGTTTGCCTCCCAACGCTGGTTGGCACCCAGGTGTCGCACAACGATCAAAGAACTGCCGAGTATAAAAGTAATCGTCACAGTCAAAAAAGCGATGATAAGCTGAATAGCCATGCCCTGACCTGCCAGGGCGGCAAAACCGATCCTTCCAATGAAAATAGCCTCAATGGTGAACATCACGGTTTGAGACGACAGATCCACCATGGCAGGTATTGACGTTTTCAGTATGTCTTTTATTGGCGATTTTTCAGCCAAAGTCACCCTCTATTGACCATCAATCGTAATATTCAAGCCCAAGATGCGTGATGAGCTCTTCTCCCTTGAGATATCTGAGAGTATTTTTTAACTTCATCAACTGAATGAAAATATCATGCTCCGGATACAATTCTTTTGCACACATCGGGCTTTTGAAATAGAAGGAGAGCCATTCCTGGATTCCCTGCATGCCGCAGCGATGTGCCAGATCCATGAACAGGACGAGGTCGAGAACGATTGGCGCTGCCAATATGCTGTCGCGGCAGAGAAAATCGATCTTGATCTGCATCGGATAACCGAGCCAGCCGAATATATCGATGTTGTCCCAACCCTCTTTATTATCTCCGCGGGGAGGATAATAATTGATACGGACTTTGTGATAAAAGTCTGAATACAGATCAGGATATTTATCAGGCTGCAGTATGTGTTCGAGAACGGAAAGTTTGCTCTCTTCTTTTGTTTTGAAGGAATCCGGATCGTCCAGGACTTCTCCATCTCTGTTGCCAAGGATATTCGTGGAGAACCAGCCGTTCAGGCCGATTAACCTGGATTTCAATCCGGGAGCGAGAATTGTTTTCATCAGTGTTTGACCGGTCTTGAAATCTTTACCGGCAATCGGTACGTTGTTTTCGATGGCCAGTTGTTGCAGCGCAGGGATGTCGACAGTGAGATTCGGCGCGCCGTTGGCATAAGGATAACCTGATTTTATGAAAGCGTATGCGTATATCATGCTCGGCGCTATTGCCGGATGATTCTCTTTCATCGCTTTCTCGAAAGTCTGTATGGTGTCATGAACCGGATCCGGACTGAGAAAAATCTCAGTGCTTCCGCACCAGACCGCGGATATGCGGTCGACTTTGTTCGTTTCCTTGAAATTCTGAATGTCGTCCATCAGCATCTGTGCGTAATCATACTTCGTTGATGCCTTCTTGACATGGGTTCCGCTCAGTTTTTTCACATATGTCTGATCAAAAACCGCTTTCATCGGTTTGATGGATTCGATCTCGGGTTTCACCTGATCGAGAAGATCTTTTTGCAGCACGCCTGCGTTTATGGCGGATTCATAGATATTATCTTCGAAAATATCCCATCCACCAAAAACGATGTCGTCCAGTTTCGCCAGTTCGATGAAATCTTTGATCATCGGAGAACGGTTGTCTGTGCGCTTCCCAAGGCGGATCGTTCCCATTTGCGTGAGCGAGCCGATAGGCTTTGATATGTTTTTCTTGACAGCCTCTACGCCTGCGATAAATGTTGTTGCGACTGCTCCCAATCCGGGAAGCAGAACTCCCAATTTGCCCTTTGGTTCCTGAATGTCAGGTTTTGATTCCAATGATGTTTCCTCCTAATAAGTTATGTATTCTCAGTCTTCCAGACATGATACAATCTTTGAATGGCTGTGATATTGGCCATGATCGCGATGAGTATCAATGCCAGTACCAGCGTAAATTTAAAAAACAGTGCCCCAAAACCCAGATAAACGAGACGATCGGAACGCTGCATAATTCCGACTTTGCACTCGAGTCCCAGACCTTCAGCTCTGGCCCGAACGTAACTCGTCATGACAGAACCACCCAGCGCCATACTGACCGAAAGGATGACCAGAGTCGACCAGTCGAATCCCCAAAGCATGAGCTCTGATCTGGAAAAAAAATACGCCAGTCCGAAAAATATCAACACTTCGCCGTAGCGGTCGAGTGTCGAGTCGTACAATGCCCCGAATTTGGTCACCCGATTGGTAGCTCGAGCTACCCGGCCATCAAGGATGTCGAAAAGACCGGCGACCAGTATCATTGCGCCTCCCCAATGCAAATGTCCTGTGCCGAGAATATAGGCGGCGATCGCGCTCAGTATCAATCCGATCGTGGTGAAAAAATTTGGATTCACCTCTCGTTTGATGAAGAATTCGGTGATCGGCGTAATCAGATTCAGGAACCAGTCTTTTAAGCCTTCAGGTAAAAAGATGATTTTAATTTTTTGGTCCCTCCTTAGTAATATTACCTTTAACAACGATGACAAATTCGCCCTTTTGTTTGATGAGTTGGTCAGATGAACAGAATTCCTCCAACGTACCGCGATACACCTGTTCATATTTTTTTGTCAACTCTCTGGCGAGACTTACTTTTCTATTGCCCAGATACTCGAATAGATCCTTTAAAGTTCTGTTAATACGTTTCGGTGACTCGTAGAGAATGATCGTTCTCTCTTCTTGCTTCAGCTTTTCAAGCTTTCGTCGCCGGCCCTTTTTATGGGGCAGAAATCCTTCGAAAATAAATCTGTCTGTAGGTAATCCTGAAACGATCAACGCAGGTACAAAAGCAGTGGCTCCTGGAATGGCCTCGACGGGTATATTTTCCTCAAGTGCAAGCCGTATCAAATAAAACGCTGGATCCGATATCCCGGGTGTGCCGGCATCGGATACAACGGCAATGGATTGCCCCTTTCTTAACTGCTCGACAAGGAGCGGTGCCTTCCTCTCCTTGTTGAAATCAAAAAAACTGGTTGTACGCGTCGAAATATTGTAATGCTTCAGTAAAATCGCTGTCCGCCGTGTGTCTTCGGCTGCAATTAAATCTACCTCTTCTAGAATTTCCAGCGCTCTGAGCGTGATATCTTTCAAGTTGCCAATCGGTGTGCTGACGATGAATAACCGTCCAATTTGTTCGTGCGATTCCATTGGCAAACTTTAATCACTCCTGCATGTCAAAGTATTTACCCGCATAAATGATCACAATGAATCATTATGCGGAACGATCGAACAGGTGACAACTCCTTTCGATAATACCCAACACGATGAATAATATTATGTTTAAGCCTGCTTGTCCATATAGAGTCGAATTATTCAGGCTAAGTTTTTTAAATTCAAATCTTAAAAATATGAAAAAAATACCTAAAAGTCAAGCAATAAAACAGACGGGATCCGTATAAGAAAAGCCTTGAAAATGAGCGAATATTTGATTAGTTTCATTTGTCTGTCTGGAGATTGTATGTTACTCGTCATCACCTGCATGATCATCATCTATATTTTTGTCCTTGTGCACCTGATCCAGGGATTGCAGAGACTGGGTGGATGCACGAATGAAGCTCTTCCAGCAGTCACTGTGATTGTCGCGGCGCGAAATGAAGGCAAATATATCGAGAATTGCATAAAATCACTTCTCGGTCAGGATTATCCGGCTGACAGCTATGAGATACTCCTCGTCAATGACGCGTCCGGAGACAACACCCGGGATATTATGCAGCGATACGCCAGTGAGCATGAAAACATACGCGCACATCAAATCGCAGCCGGCGACCGATATCAGGGGAGCAAGAAGCGCGCTCTTGAGACAGGGATCGCGGCTGCAAAAGGTGATCTGCTGCTGTTCACCGACGCCGACTGCGAACCGCCACCGGCCTGGGCGCGCGAGATGGTGCGCTGCTTTCAGGACGATGTCGGCGCTGTGGCAGGATTTTCACCTTTGGTCGATCCGTCCGGATCATGGTTCGGCAAGATAGCACATGTGGACAGCCATGTGTCGGGAATCATCGCTGCCGGTGGCATCGGTGCAGGGGGATTCGTGACGTGTACCGGCCGCAGCCTCGCGTATCGAAAGCAGGCCTTTGAGGATGCCGGTGGCTTCACTGATATTCATAAATCACTGTCCGGGGATGATGACCTGCTGATGCATCAGCTCAGAGCGAAGACCTCCTGGAAGATTGCATTCAATATATCGCCGGCTGCCGTTGTCCCCAGTTTTCAAACAAAAAGCTGGTCAGAAATGATATCACAGAAATCGAGGCATCTCTCGGCGGGGAGATACTATCCCATCACACATAAAATTCTGTATTCGCTTATGCACCTGATCCGCTTCTCCGCCTTTGCATTTTTACTGTCTTCCATATTTTTTACAAGGTTGTTTCCGATATTCATGTTTGCCGCACTGATCATTATCGGATGGGATTATACGATCATCCGCCTGGGATCGCGAATCATGCGGCAGAAGACGCCGCGTTATATCTGGCTTTGGGAGGTCTACTATCTGGTTTATTACTGGTTCAGTGCTTTCTCAGTCTTTTTCGGCAGGGTCCGCTGGATAAAGTGATGCCGCATGGTAGGAGCTCCTGACCAGTGGTCCGGACTCCACATGAGTGAATCCCATTTCTATTGCCGCATCTCTGAAATGGTCGAACTCCTCGGGCGTGACATATCGCGCGATGGGCATGTGCGCTGATGAGGGTTGCAGGTACTGACCCAGAGTGAGTATATCACATTTGACTGAGCAAAGATCATGCATCACCTGAATCACCTCTTCCTTCTGTTCGCCAAGTCCCAGCATGAGTCCGGTTTTTGTGACCATACCTTGCGCCTTCGCTCTCCGCAATAGTTGCAATGACCTCTGGTAGTTCGCTTCGGGCCGGGCTTCTGCATACAGCCGGGGTACGGTTTCCAGATTATGGTTCAGAACTTCGGGTTGTGCAGAGATCACATTTTCAAGAGCGACTGCATCTCCTGAGAAATCGGGAATCAGAACCTCAACACGGCAGCCGGGCACAGAGTGATGAATGCATCGTATGGTTTCCGCGAAGATCTCCGCACCGCCATCCCCCAGGTCGTCTCGTGTTACGGATGTGATCACGGCGTATTTCAGGGAGAGTGTTTTTACAGCCCCGGCGACACGCACTGGTTCGTTGCAGTCCAGATCCCCGGGAATACCGGATTTCACGGCACAGAAGCGGCAGTGCCGCGTGCAGGTGTCCCCGAGTATCATAAACGTTGCCGTACGGTTATTCCAGCACTCACCGATGTTCGGACAGTGAGCGCTCTGACACACAGTATGCAGATTTTTCTGCTGAACCAGAGCGCGTATTTCTCCGAAGTTCTTGCCGGCCGGTAACGGTACCTTCAGCCAGCGCGGATGTCGCTTATCTCTTATCTTCATAGATATTGCCGACCTGCATTAAATATGGATCGCTTCCTCATGCGCAGCTGCGGCTGCCTCCATCAATGCTTCGGAGAGCGTCGGATGTGCGTGTATTGATTTGATCATGTCGTATGCCGTCAGCTCTCCATGTTTAACGACGCTCAACTCATTGATCAGTTCCGTGGCCTCGGCATGGATGATATGTGCGCCGAGAAGCTGATCCGTTTTTTTGTCGAAGATCAATTTCACAATGCCCTGATTTTCACCCAGAGCCAGCGATTTGCCGTTCGCCTGAAATGGGAATCTGCCGATCTTGAGTTCGTGTCCGTTCTCCATTGCTTTTTCTTCAGTCATGCCGATGCTGGCAACCTGAGGTTGACAATAGGTACAACCCGGTATGCTGCTGTAATTGATGGGAGGCGGATTCAGTCCCGCGATTTTCTCCACAGCATTGATACCTTCGGCAGAGGCGACATGTGCCAGCCACGGCGGACCGATGATGTCGCCGATTGCGTACACCCCCGGGGCGTTGGTGCGGAAATGATCATCGACTTTAATCCAGCCTTTTTCAGTTTCGATGCCAACCGATTCGAGATTGAGGTTCTCAGAATTGGGTTGTACACCGATGGCGATGAGCGCCTTTTCAGCGTTGAGTTCTGTCTCTTCATCGCCGTTCGAGATGCGAACGTGAACGCGTCCGTCTGCAACATCGACTGATTTGACCATGCTGCCGGTATGGATCTTCATCCTGTTTTTCTTGAAGGCAGTGTTCAGCAGTTTGGTGATTTCGGCATCCTCGATGGGTAGCAGAGAGGGCATCATTTCAACAATGGTGACATCACAACCGAATGCGTTGTAGAAATATGCGAATTCCACGCCGATTGCACCGGCACCGATCACGATCAGTGATTCAGGCACGGTTTCGGGGATCATGGCTTCCCGGCTGGTGATCACATGCGTCCCGTCGATTTCAATACCCGGTATCGATCTGGGACTGGCTCCTGTCGCGATGATGGTGTGCCTGGAACCGATCTTCTCTGTGCTGCCCTCGCCGTTCTCGATGGCGATTTTGTTGCCCGCCAGGATGCGTCCATGACCTTTGAGCAGCGTTATCTGGTTTTTCTTGAACAGATATTCCACTCCTTTCGAAAGCCGGGTCGCCACTCGCCGGCTTCTGGCGATGACTTTTTCAAAATCGAAGGAGACATTTTCTGCAGTGATACCGAAATCCCTGGCTCGCTTCAGGGAGTGAAACATCTCCGCGCTTTTCAGAAGCGCTTTCGTAGGGATGCATCCCCAGTTCAAGCACACACCTCCAACCTCTTCTTTTTCAATGACAGCGACTTTCATACCAAGTTGAGAGGCTCTGATCGCGGCGACATATCCGCCCGGTCCGGAGCCGATAACAGTGAGATCATAATTTTGTTCAGCCATTTTTCCCTCGACTTTTTACGATGAGTGATTTGAGCAGATCAAGATTGCGTTTGAAATCATTCTCTGTACCCGGAGTCTCCAGTATCATGGGAATATTATCAAAACGCGGGTCGTTGAGCAGGCGTTCGAAAGCCCTCACCCCGATTTCACCGTCTCCGATATTTTCATGCCGATCGACTTTAGATCCAAAGGGTTTCTTCGAGTCATTCAGATGAAAAACCTTTAGCTTATTGATTCCAATGATTTCGTCAAATTGATCAAATGTCTCGGCGTATCCCGAGGTGTCCTGCAATCCGTATCCAGATGCAAAGGCATGAGCGGTGTCAAAACAGACAGCAACACGGCTTTTATTTTCCACTTTGTCGATGATCCCGGCCAGCTGCTCGAATGTATACCCCAGGTTCGTACCCTGTCCGGCAGTGTTTTCAAGAAGGAGTCTCAGATGATCGTCAGGATGTTTGTCGATGAGAACATTCAAAGAATCTGCAATATTCCGGATGCCCTGATCAACCCCTGTTCCCAGATGTGAACCGGGATGGAATACGAGTCCATCAATGCCAAGCTGTTCCGCACGCACCATTTCGGTTTCAAATGCTTCCATGGATTTTTGTGCATTATTCGGATCGTTTGTTGCAAGATTGATGAGGTAAGAATCATGAGCAATGACAGACGCAATACCGCAGCTTTCAGTCTCCGCTTTAAATCTCTGTATTTCGTCTTCCTCCAATGGCCTGGTCTGCCATTGCATCTGATTTTTTGTGAATATTTGTATCGTGTTACAACCTATCGCGGAACCCCGCTTCGGTGCTTTCCAGATTCCACCTGCGATCGAGACATGGGCACCCAATAGTATCATTTCATTCCGTGCTTCAAGCGGTTCATCCGAGATATGGTTGTAATTTTTCCCTGCGATGTATGTAACGTAATTTACGAATTGCCTTGTTTTTTATCTGCCTGATGCGTTCACGACTCAGGTTCATGATATTGCCGATCTCGAGAAGTGTCAACGGCCGCTCCTGCTCAATGCCGAAGTAGAGCCGGATGACCTTTGCCTCGTCCTTATTCAGCGAGTCGAGGGCATCCTTGATTTCGGTTTTCAAGGATTCTTCGATCAGATTGCTGTGTGGCGGCAAAAACTCGTTACTTGTGATTCTCTCGATCATTGGCTGACTTTCGCCTTCAGCAACAGGAGAGTCGTTGAGCGATATCTCCTTACCCCAATATGAGAGATTCTGATGCAGTTTCTGCGGCGAAATTTGCAGCTGATCTGCAACCTCTTCGAGTTCCGGCGGCCGCCCCAGATTCTGCTCCATTCCCTCAAGCGTATTGATCATCTTTTGAAGCGACCAGATATGATTGATGGGCAGACGCACCAGGCGCGAATTATTTGCCAGGGCTCTCAGGATCGATTGTCTGATCCACCAGACGGCGTATGAAATGAATTTTACGCCACGATCCGCATCAAATCGCCGGGCTGCTTCGATCAAGCCCAGATTCCCTTCGCTGATCAGTTCTTCAAGCGGCAGACCCTTGTCTTTGTATTCTCTTGCAATGAAAACAACAAATTTCAAATTTGATTTTATGAGTTTACTCAGCGCCGCCTTGTCACCCTTTTTAATCTTGGCTGCCAGTTCTTTTTCTTCACTTTGAACCAGCGTCGGTATCTTCTCTATTTCGCCCAGGTAAACCGCAATGACATCTTTACTTTTATATACGCGATTTTTTCGATTCGTTCTGTTATCCAATACATTTACCCCTTATTTTATCATTCAGGGTCATCACCTGCATCACTCGCTCACATTATAAAATCACACCATGCAGGTGTCATCATCTTGTCAAATGTTTAAAACAACGTAATTCCTATATATCTCCAACAATCACTTTAATATAACGAAAAATTGTTATTTTCGTTCCGCTTTTCACTCTATTTTGATCAAATCATTCTCTTTTGCAGCGGAAATGACCATCTCACTGTTTGACGGGAGCAGGTTTTGCCTCATTTCTTCGATAATCCGATCGATTTCATCATCTTTTCTTCCCGGATTATGGTGAAAGAAGATAAGGTGCTTCGCGTGGGCTTCGAGTCCCAGCTTTACCGACTGTTCGTATGATGAATGCCCGAAACCGGTATTGCGAATGAGCTCTTTATCCAGGTATTGTGAATCGTGAATTAGAACATCCGCTCTCCGGCAGAAATTGACAAAGTCGTTCCACGTTGATGCGCTGCCATTCTCAGGGACCAGCTCGTTATCTGTGATGAACACGAGACTGCGTCCGTTCTCGATGACCTTGTAGCCATAGGCTGTTCCCGGATGGTTGTTCTCGATGAATGAAAATTGTGCGTTTCCAATTGGATGCTGCCCGTGGTTGATCTCTTCGAATTCGATTTCGGCCTTTAATTCATCGAAATTCACCGGGAAGTATCTGGACTCCATCTGGTCTGTCAGAATGTCTTTCAGTTTATCGTAAACCGGAGGACATCCATATATTTTTATTTTTATCTCTTCCCGGTAGGCTGGCAGGAAAAAGGGGAAACCCTGAATATGATCCCAATGAGAGTGTGACAGAAAAAGATTGATATGCTTATCATTATTCTGTTCAATGATTTTGCTGCCTAAATTACGAATTCCTGTCCCCGCATCGAAGACAATGAGTGTATTGTCTTCAAGACGGAGTTCCAGACATGTCGTATTTCCGCCATATTTAATTGTGTCAGGACCTGGAGAAGGGATAGAACCCCTGGTGCCCCAAAATCTCAGTTTCAAAACGTTCTCTCCCCTGAAACTCAATCAATTTAGTTAGTTATCGCAAAAAAAACTAATATCTTGAATGTAATCTGATACTAAAAATGTAAACAAATAGCGTGCCACAAGCAGCGCATAGTGCTTACTAATGTTCAGCGATCATTCATGAATGCTTCAAGGATGTTGAATAATGCGCTCTTTTCGTGCGATAATTGACACGATAAAGTACTAAAAATCTCCCCCAGTCCCCGTGTTCCCTGTCACAAAGTAATGAAAATTTATCAGTTAGCTTTTCTCTTCAAATAGTCTTCTATCGCCTTGTGTACTGCCTCCTCTGCAAGTATTGAACAATGTATCTTGTTTTTCGGAATATTGCCAAGTTCATCGATCACCTGCTTATTGGAAAATTGCTGCGCTTGCAAAACATTTTTACCAATGATCATCTGCGTCGCCATACTGCTCGATGCAATGGCGGCGGCACAGCCGAAAGTCTTGAATTTGGCATCAGTGATAACATCGTTTTCCACTTTAATAGTGATCTGCATGACGTCGCCGCAAACCGGATTTCCGGCGACGCCCACACCATCCGCGTCTTCTATCTCTCCAACATTTCTCGGATTAATAAAATGATCCATAATTTCATTCGAATATGC
>JAZBPW010000177.1:0-6649 GCA_036351795.1 Candidatus Zhuqueibacterota bacterium
CGATCACCCTCATCTACATCTATATTAAGAGCGGATACAAGATCGAGGACGATCTGTCGACAATGGTCAAAGGCGTGCTCTTTCAACTGACCCGCACGCTGCAGGTCCTCATCCAGCAGAAGCAGAGCGAGGCTCCTTTTTCCAACTGGAGGCCATCTTTCATCGCGATCTCTTCGAACACAGAGTCCCGACTGGCGCCGTTCGATTTTCTGCGCTGGATCTCACACTACTATGGATTCGGCACATTCATTCATTTCGTCAAAGGGATGCTGGATGAAAAGACAAACGAGGAGGCTGAAGAGAGATTCAATCAGCTTCTTCGATTGAGCCGGGAGAGCAAATCAGGCATCTATGTCGACACGATCATCTCCCCGAGCTTCAAGACCGCGGTCGCCCAGATTATTCAGATTCCGGGTATTTCCGGACTCGAAAATAACAGCATACTGTTCGAATTCCCAAAGGATGAAGCCGGAGAAATCAGCGATATCATCGACGGATGTCATTTCGCCTCGCTTGTCGATTTCAATATCTGTGTACTCAGGTCGTCGGACCGTCACTTCGGTTACAACAGAATGATCCATATCTGGCTCACGCCGGGCGACTACCGAAACGCCAACATGATGATCCTGCTGACTTACATATTGCTCGGTCATCCCACCTGGAAAGGGTGCGAGATCGAGATTTACGCGGCTTTTGAAAAAAAGGAACTTGACAAGCAGTACAAACGTTTGAATGATCTTATCGACAAAGGTCGCATACCCATAGCATCGAAGAACGTCACTAAAATCCCGTGGGATAAAAGAGCCCGCAGCTATGAAAACCTGGTGACAGAACATTCATCGAAGGCAGATCTCGTGATCATGGGATTCTCAATCAAAAAACTAACGCAGGACAAGGGCGAATTCTTCAAAAAGTTCTCCGACATCAACGATTTGCTGTTCGTACGTGCCGGACAGAAGATCATCATCAGTGACGATGAATAGTGTTCCGATCTGATTCGGGCCGGCGATACAAGTTCAGGAATATCTTAAGCAATAATCAGGAAAACAGGAACATCACTAAATCAATACAAGGAGCATGAATGAAAAACTTATGTTTTACGCTACTTACGACACTTCTTTTCATTTCTGTCGGCGTATGTCAGGAGTTGCCCGCTGGAGAAGAGGCGCTCGGATCCAAGACGTACGACCAGTATGAAAAGCCGGAAGCCTGCAAGAGCTGCCACATCGATATCTATCAACAGTGGACACAGTCGATGATGGCGCAGGCCTTCACGCATCACTGGGACGAGATCGAATATTTCGACCTCGCGGTGGCCCATGGAAAGGCGGACCCGGATTACTGGCCTGTCCAGAACGGTTGCAATGGATGCCACACACCGCTGGCATTCCTCGCCGGAGATGTACCGCCGCCCCGTCCTTCCGAAAACTCACGCGCGAACGAAGGTGTGAGTTGCGATATCTGCCATACCATCAATAGCTTCAAGGGTGATATCCCGTTCAATTTCAGCTATGTATCTGAACCCGGCAGGAAGAAGTATGGCAACAAACCCGGACTCGTCTCTCCGCATCATGATACAGAGGAGAGCGATTTCATGAAGCAGGCCGAATTCTGCGGCAACTGTCACAATGAAAAAAGTCCGTTCGGTATGTGGGTCAAGGCCACTCAGATCGAATGGAAAGAGGGGCCGTATGCCAAAGAGGGCGTCCCCTGTCATCGATGCCATATGCCAAGGGCATGGGGACAAAACGCGAAAATGGCTGAGGAGAGTATGGTGTCTCAGCATCTGTTTCACGGCGCCCATGATCCAGGAAAAGTCGGCGGCTCCGTCGAATTGCGTATGCATCCCGAAGAGAGGGAGGTCTCTTACGACGATATGGCGATCATCAAAGTTCAGCTCTTCAACGCCAAGGCGGGTCACAAAATACCGACCGGCTCTGTGGAAGACCGCATCGTATGGCTGCATGTGACGGCAACGGACGCTGACGGTAAAGAATATCACCTGCCGGTCGACGCAAAAGGATTCGAGGGCGAGGAATACACCATCGCCGCCGATGTTCTGGCCTATCAGGATATGGGCATCCCCCTGGGAATACCGGATTTCGAAGGCGTTCAGCGAGACGGCGTCCCGGCTGGTGACAGGATATTCCGCATGCCATATTTCGATCCGGAAGGACGAATGACGATCATGCAGTGGCACACCAAGTCATTCGGCGTCGATTACAGGATCGGTCCGCGCGAGACAAAAATCGAGCAATACACCTGGCAACTGCCAGAGGATATTGCGATCGGAAAAGTCACATTCAAGGCACAGCTCAACTACCAGAAACTGGTGAAACCGGTAGCCGATTACCTGAACGTACCTGCGGATGAGAGCGAGATCGTGCCGATTAACTCAGCGACCACATGGATAGAAGTTTACGAATAATACATCGGAGGATAAAAATGCAACGTAATCGTTGGTTCATGACATTCTGTCTCATTTTATTTGTTTCAAGTCTGTTTATCTCAACGCAGGCCGATGCCATTCCGGCCTTTGCGAGGCGATACAAAATATCGTGTAATACCTGCCACGCCCCATTCCCGAAGCTGAAACCGTATGGTGATGAATTCGCGGGCAACGGTTTCATCATCAAAGAGGATGAAAAGGAACGGGACTATATCACTGCCGGCGACGATCTGCTGTGGCTGAACAAGACGTTTCAGCTCGGAGTGAGATTCGATGCCTATGCTGTTTACGATCAGGATAAAAAGGTAGAAACCGATCTGGAGATCCCCTGGGGACTCAAGATCATGTCCGGCGGCGCGCTCTATAAAAATATCGGCTACTATTTCTATTTCTACATGTCGGAACGCGGCGAAGTCGCGGGCATCGAGGATGCCTACATCCACTTCGATAATGTCTTCAGCACACCGCTCGACATCATGGTGGGACAGTTTCAGACATCTGATCCGCTTATGAAACGGGAGCTGCGATTGACCTTCGAGGACTATATGTTCTACAAAGTAAAATTCGGAAAATCCCGGACCAACCTCGCCTACGACAGGGGTATTATGATGGTGTATGGCGTGGAGCAGACGGGAACGGATATCATCGGAATGGTGGTCAATGGAAATGGCAAACCCGAAGCGGATGAGCAACTGAAATTCGACAACGACACCTATAAAAACTTCGGTTTTCGCGTCAACCAGTCCATCGGTGATTTCATGAGTATCGGCGGATATTACTACATTGGCAAGGAAGAGGATGAGAACGCTCTGGAGAACAATATCACCTACTGGGGACCGGATATCAATCTGAGCGGTGGACCGTTGGAATTCACCGCCCAGTATATGGTGCGTAATGACGACAATCCCCTGTTTCAGGCGAATGCGAATGAGGTTGAGTCCAAAGGGATCATCGCGGAAATGATCTTCGCGCCTCAGAAGGACCGGTCGCGACACTATTTCACCGGTCTGTACAACAAGATCGATTCCGATCTCTACATGTATGAGACATTCACCCTGAGCGGAACATATCTGCTGGCCAGAAATTTAAGATTTATCGTGGAGTATACCCGCGATCTGGAGAATGACCTGAACCGGGCAACGATCGGTATGGTCAGTGGCTACTAAAGAGATATCGCAAGAGTTCAACAACCGTTCTATAGGAAAAAATATTATAGGAGAGACACGATGAAAAGACTCATGTACATCATGCTCATTGTTCTGATAATGAGCCCTGTAAAGAGTTCGTATGCTCACTGCGAAATCCCGTGCGGTATTTACAACGACAAGATGCGCTGTGACCTGATCGAAGAGCATATCACGACCATCGAAAAATCGATGAATATGATCATCAAATTATCCGATCAGGAGACCATCAATTACAATCAACTCGTGCGCTGGATCAATAACAAAGAGGCGCACGCGAATGAGATACAGCACATCGTCACGCAATATTTCATGACGCAGCGCGTGAAACCCGTGGAAGTAAAAGAGAGCGAAGCGCAGGGTAAATACGTCCAACAGCTTTCGCTGCTGCATGAATTGCTCGTCTACTCCATGAAGGCGAAGCAGACGACCGACCTGAAGCATATCAGCACACTCAAACAGCTGATCCACGATTTCAGAGCCGCCTATTTTGGACCGGAGGAGCACGGGCACACACATTGATGTTGCCATCATCGAAGCATATAAAGCCGCTTTCTTCACCGAAGCGGCTTTTTTTATATCATACCACTTGATTTTTAAACCGGAAAGGTCTATTTTCATAGCCAACAGGCCCCCCTTTTGTGCGTGAAAAGTCGTGGACAAACAGGAGCGCCAATCCATCGGGAAAGGACACCCATGAAATACGTCATTACGCTTCTGATGATCACACTTTCATCAGCCACTCAGATGTTCTCACAAACGCCGGGACAGGATTCCCTGCAGATCGCCATCGAATGGACCTCTGCACCACAAATCGACAAGCAGCTAAGGCTATACAGCTATCAGATCGAGACAGGGATCAAGGAGAATTATCGGGCTGTCACAGTTCAGTCCCTGAATAGAGAAGCTACGCTGAGTGCGGATGTCCTCGTCTCTTTCGAGGACGTTGAAGAAACTGGGGGTACGATCCATATCACACCGAATCTCACATTCATGCGCTCTGACAGCGCGCGGCTGATCGAAGAGCTTCGCGCGCAGGATCTCATTTCCAATCCGGGAGAGGTGACCCGCGTCCGGTTCGAGAGACAAACGCTTGACGATACCGAACCGCTGGCTACATTTCTCGCGGCCTACGCCAATTACAGAAGCGGCGGGTACACGAATTCGATCCAACTGCTGCACAGTATCGGTGATCATCGCAATCCTTCGCTCCATCTTCTGATCGGCAATGCCTATCTTCAGCGAGGCATACACCGTCTGCCGAACATCCAGAAAGCTTATGCGCAATGGGACAGCGCGGCGCTCTTTTACGAATATGGCCTGGCTGAGGGCAGCGAAGCAAATCCAGGCGATGCGGTCTGGCTGTACAACAACAGCGGCGTACTCATGCAGGAAAAGGGCAAGCTCGATGAAGCACAGGCAGCGTTTGAAAAGGCTATGAAGCACATGCAGAAAGATCCATTCGCCCTTCGCGTTTATAATAATCTGTACAACATCTACCTCCTGAAGGGTGAGTGGACGCGCGCCGAATCCACACTACTCGAGTGCGTTCAGACGCTACGCGCGCATATCGACGAGATATATCTCTCATTCACATATGATCGTCTGGGCCATCTCTACAGATTGATGATGCAGCCGGAAAAGGCGATGACGCAATACGGGAAGAGTCTGGGAATTCGTCAGGCCGGTGAAAACAGCTCTCTCGTTGCAGATTCGTACGGATTTATGGGAGATGCCTGTGTCGACCAGAATGAAGATACCACGGCGCTGGAGCACTATCAGTCGGCCCTGGACATCAATCTGACGCTCAGGCATGAACCCAGAATAGCGCGCTCCTACGCTAAGCTCGGCGAGACACTGTTGAGCATGAAGCAGATCGATGGCGCAATCCTCTATTTTGACAAGAGTCTGGAATTATTTGAACTGACCGGAGACGATCCGGGCACGATTGCGGCACTCAATCAACTGGCTGAAGCCCATACGCGTAAGGAAGAACTTCAGACAGCGCTCGATTATTACGGCAAAAGCCTGGAGCTTGCCGTGGCACGAAACGCCGAACCGCAGCTGGCATCCATCTATGACAATATCGCTGCCATCTATAACAAGCGCAATGATACGGCTAAAGCGCTTCACTATTACAGCCGTGCGTCAGAGATATATCAGTCACTCGATCATTTCGAGAATTTGTCGCTGGTGCTCTTCAATATCGGTCTCATCTATTTAAAAGATAAAAAATACTCCCACGCGTACGAGAACATCAAAAAGGCGCTGGAACTCGATCAGCAGCACGGATTCAACAAGCTCACCCGGGAGAAAAATATGCTCGAAAAATTGGGCAAACTGGCTGGCCAGATCGGTGATTGAATCGCGATGAAGAACATCCAGGAATTTCTCAGGAAGAATATGGAGCTCGCTGCCAACGATTACAAAATGATCGACGCCGGTGATCGCATTCTGGTGGGTATTTCAGGAGGCGCGGACTCTCTGGCGCTGCTCAGGCTGCTGACACTGAAAAAGATATTTGTGCCGAATGATATCGAGATCCTCGCCGTCCACCTGGATCTCGGATTCTCCAGCGACAACCGGGAGCATATTGAGGGGCTGGAAGAATACTTTGAAAAAATCGGATGTGAGTATCACATCGAAAAAACCGATATCGGTCCCTACGCGCATTCGGATGAGAACCTGCTGAACCCCTGTTTTCTGTGTTCGCGGATACGCCGGACAAAGATATTCAAAATCGCGGATGAACGGGGATGTAACAAGATCGCCTATGGTCATCACAAGGACGATATCATCGAGACACTGCTGCTCAATATATTTTTCGGACGTGAGATCAGCACGATGAAACCCAGACAGCCGCTGTTCGACGGCCGGTTCCACATCATCCGTCCATTGGCGTATGTCTGGGAGGATATGATCAAGGAGTACGCGGCGCAGGAGGACTTTCCAGTGTTCGCTAACGATTGTCCGACGAGCAGGAGCTCCAAACGAAAATACATCAAAGATCTGCTGA
>JAZBPW010000178.1:0-2853 GCA_036351795.1 Candidatus Zhuqueibacterota bacterium
AAGAATCGTCCTTTTCTGATCGTAGCGGTTGATCTCCGTCGGACCCGGCTCAATCTCAAAGGAAACCATGTCGCCCAACGCCACGGTCTGTCCAGCGGGATTGGACAATTTCAGATTCAACACATCGTCTACGGATGACCGGTTCGTCTCGTCGTACTTCACAATCACATCCACCTCTTCATCACCGTCACGGTATTCTGTCGCCTTGATGCCATCGAACGCGTATCGAACATTCATTGCCACAAATTGCGTACTGAAGCCGAACAACGCCGCCTTCTCATCATCCACCACGATACGGATCTCCTGTTTTCCCGGAGGAAAGTTATCCGCCACATCCATGGTCCCTTCCAGAGAACGAATGGTATCCTGAAGCGCCAGGGACGCCTGCTTGATCTCTTCCAGGTACTTGCCCTCGATTTTAATCGAAATGGGTTTACCAACGGGCGGACCGCCGCTTACTTTCTCCAGCTCAACCGAGATCGGGCCGCTGACAAATTTCAGCCGTTCGCGCATCCTGTCCATCAGCTCGTCGATCGAGAACTCCCGCTCTTCCTGGGGCTTGAGCTGGAACAGCACCTGCGCTACATTCTTCTTGGTGAGCCACTCTTCATTGCCCTGGAGCAGGCCGACATTGACGATCACGTCCTGTACCTCGGATTGCGGCAACTTACGTGTTTCCGCCTCGATTTTCTTCATAATCCTGTCTGATTCCTGCAGGCTGGTGCCCTCCGGCATCTTCACCAGAATCGTGAACTGATCGAAGTCCTCCTCGCCGAACATCTCCACGCCGACCAATCCGATGACCGAAAAAGATCCCAGCAGGATCAGTACCATTGCGCCTAACACGATGTAGCGATACCTCAGCACTTTCATCAGCACACGGGTATAATACCGCCTCAGTAATTTGAAAAATTTCTTCTCGCCCCGCTTATACACTCTCGAACCGGCTGTCCAGTCGGAATAATGCGACGGCAACAGGAAAAACGCCTCGAACAAAGAAGCGATCAATGCCAGCGAAAAGACGATCGGTATGATGCGCAGGAACCTTCCCATGATCCCCGGGAGCAGGATCAGTGGCAGAAACGCCGCGATATTGGTGCCGATGGCCGACAATATCGGTTTCACGACCTCGGTGGTTCCATGGATCGCCGATTCCCGGGAATTATATCCCATGAGCCGGTATCTGTGGCAATTCTCGATCACGATGATGGCATCGTCCACGATGATACCCAGCACCATCACCAGTGCAAAGAGAGTGCTGCCGTTAAGGCTGTACCCGAACGCGTACATTAAAATGAAAGTGATAAAGAACGAGATCGGTATGCCCAGTGATGCCAAAAAGGCGTTTCTGCCACCGAGAAAGATGAAAAGCAGCAGTACGATCAACAGCATTCCGAAAATCGCATTGTTACGCAGCGTATCGATCACGCGCTGGATATAAACAGAATTATCCTGGGTCCAGCTGAAATCCACACCATCGGGAACGATCTCCTCATACGCTTTCACAACCTCCTTGATCTCCTCGATCACGTCCATTGAATTCGCCTCGCTTCTCTTGGAGGCCGAAAAGGTGATGGATGGATCACCATTGAGCCGTGACAGGATAAACATCTCCTCGCGTGTATCATTGACTTTGGCGATGTCGCTCACCTTGATCGCATCGCTCTTGCCCATGCCGTTCGCCTGCCGTACGATCGTGTTTTCTATCTCCCCGATGGATTGATATTCTCCGAGCGAGCGGATGAGATATTCGGTCTTTCCGAAAGTGATATTGCCGCCCGGGACGTTCAGATTACGCAATTTAAGCGCGACGACGATCTCGTCGAATGTCACGCCGAAGGCATTCATCTTCACGGGATCCACCTCGATCCAGATCTCCCGCTCAGCCAGGCCTGACACCTGTACTTTGGACACTCCGTTGATATCTTTCAAATCGTCTTCAAGCTCATCCGCAATTTTCTGAGCATTATCCTTGGGTATGGTGTACGACATATTGATATTGATCACTGGAACGAAATCGTCGCTCCCGAAATCGTCTATTACAGGGTCCTCGGCATCGTCGGGCAGCTCCACCTTATCGATCTCGGACTTGAGGTCGCTGAAATGCTCCCGGAATTCGCTCGAAGACATCTCCTCGAATTTGACCAGTAGAAATCCGAATCCTTCGCCGGCCGTCGATTGGATCTCCTCTATATCTTCGATGTCCTGTATCTCTGCCTCGATGGGATCGACGATCAGACTCTCCGTCTCACTTGGCGCGGCACCAGGATAGACGACGGTGATGAACACCCAGTTGAAATCAATGTTTGGATTCAGCTCCATGGGCATCCGGAGCAGCGATATCCCGCCGAAAATGAAAAGACCGATCATCAAGAGATTCACGAGAACTGAATTTCTTACGGAAAATTTTGCTATTGACATAGACTAACCCTTTGCGTTTTGAGATCCGAAATCACTCATTTACCGCTTCAATCCATACACGTGTATCCACGCCAAGATTCTTCATGCCGACCACAACGATCGTATCGCCTGTCGCCAGCCCGTTATCCACGACATATTGTGATCCAAATGATTCCGAGACACTGATCTCTGTTAGCTGCGCTTTGTCTCCGTTGATCTTGTACACGTACTCCTTGTTGTCCCTGGTGATCATGGCGTAGTCCGGTACTACAATCTGCTTTTCCAGTTTATTCGCGGTGAGCCGTATTTTTGCCGTCATACCCGCACGAAGTTCGAGATCCTTTGTATTCTTCAGATGAACTTCCGTGTTGAAGGTACCGGTCGCCTCATCTGCTTCGGGCGAGACAAAACGGATAATGCCATCGTAGACCTGATTGTTCAATGAAGAGATCA
>JAZBPW010000179.1:0-5039 GCA_036351795.1 Candidatus Zhuqueibacterota bacterium
AAGAGAATATCCAGACAAAGGATCTTGAGGAGGCGATCGACAGGGGGATCGCCGGACTGGAGCGGAAGAGTCGCGTGCTGAACAAAAAGGAGAAAGAGATTGTCGCGTATCACGAAGCCGGACATGCGGTGGTCGGGGCGTTTATGCCGGAAACGGATCCGGTAAGACGCGTCTCGATCATACCGCGTGGTGTGGCCGCCTTGGGTTATACACTTCAGTTACCCACTGAAGATCGGTATCTCATGACCAGGGCGGAACTCATCAATCGGTTGAAAGTACTGCTCGGGGGTCGTGTCGCTGAAGAGATCACATTCAAGGAAGTCTCCACCGGCGCGCAGAACGACCTGGAACGCGCGACAAAGATCGCCCGATCAATGGTCACCGAGTACGGGATGAGTGAATCTCTGGGACCTGTTTCTTACAGCAGCGGACAAAGATCTGTCTTCATGGGCGCCGAGATACCCGATGCTAAGCCGTACAGTGAGGAAGTGGCTGCTGAAATCGACAAGGAGGTAAAGGCCATTGTTGAGACGGCCTATGCTGACGTCAGGGCTATGTTGATTCAGAAGAAAAAAGTGTTTGAGAAACTCGCCAAGGCCCTTCTCGACGTGGAGCTATTGGAGGGCGCGGAGTTAAAGAAATTACTTGGCAAAGGCGCAAATGTACAGGTATGAGGATCAATCTTGTAATATTACGGTCGAATTCACAATACGAAAAGTCAAATGAACAGTAAAGAACCGATCAATTGGCAGGCGTCGGCGCTCAAAGAGAGCAGACTGACGACATTTCTGCTTGGTATCCTGGTTGTGTTTGCTATGGGGGTGGTTTTAAATCAGCTTCAATCGATTTTTAAGCCATTGCTCATTGCAATTTTTCTCTCTTTCGTCTTCGACCCGATCGTCTTGCTTTTACGACGGGCAAAGATTCCCAAGTTTATCGCTATCGTGGTGACGCTGATCATCGTGTTCGTGGTATTCTATTTGCTTGGACTGATCATCTATGCGAGCATCGCCTCTTTCCTGGAGGAATATCCGACATATCAGGCGAAGTTTGTAAAATTCTATCAGGGAATGCTCGGAAGCCTGGATGTGCATCAGACGCAGGTTCAGGAATACATCAAAGAGGTGAAATGGGGTGATCTGTGGAAAAATCTGTCTCTGAGTTCGTTCATCTCTTCGATTGCCGGATCCTTTGTGAATTTTCTGATGAATCTTTTTCTGGTTCTCCTTTTTACTGTGTATATTATGCTCGGTAAAGATCATGTCCTGAAGAAGGTGAAAAAAGCCTTCCCGGATGATAAAACGGGCCGAATTCCCGAGATCCTGAAAAACATAAACCGCGGCATGGAAAAATACCTGGTGGCAAAGACATTTATCAGCCTCGGCACGGGCGCTATTGCTACCATCATTCTGTATCTGTTCAATATAGATTTTGCCATTGTGTGGGGCTTGTTGACTTTCCTGCTCAACTTCATACCAAATGTGGGATCTACTATCGCGACGATACCACCCATTCTTGTATGTTTTTTCCAGTATGGTTCTCTGTTCCCGACGCTGTGGATGAGCATTCTTCTGGTCAGCACACAAATGACTATGGGCAATGTGGTGGAACCGCGGGTGATGGGAAAGAGTTTGAATCTGAGTCCGCTCGTGGTCATCGTTTCACTGATATTCTGGGCGATTATCTGGGGTCCGGTGGGGATGATCCTCGCAGTTCCTATCTCGTCGGCAATTCAGATCATCTGTGCCAATATTGAAAAACTGCGTCCCATAAGCGTGTTGCTGGGAGGCGAAGAATCGATTTAACTACAATAATGAGCTGAGGTTTTTAAAATGCGTATTAATTTTTACGGCGGTGTTGAGACGGTAACCGGATCGATGCACGTCCTGGACGTAGGTAACAAGAGAATTCTCCTGGATTGCGGTCTTTTTCAAGGGCGAAGAAAGGAAGCTGAAAAGATCAACAGAGATTTCCCGTTCGATGTCAAATCCATTGACGCGATGATCCTGTCGCATGCCCATATCGATCATTCCGGCAATATCCCCAATCTGGTGAAGCAGGGTTATGAGGGCCCGATCATTGCAACAGAGGCGACAGTGGACCTCTGTGAATACATGCTGAAAGACAGTGGCTACATTCATGAAAAAGATGTCGAATATCTGAACAAGAAGAGAAAACGCAATAAAGGTGTCCCTCTGCTCGAGCCGCTTTACACGGTAGAGGATGCGGAGATTTCATTGCAGAGTTTCGAGAAGAAACGATATAACGAACCGTTTGAACTGGTTGATGGCGTCGAGGCGACATTCCACGATGCCGGACATATTCTCGGCGCGGCTTTGACCCATCTGAAACTCAGGGAGAACGGACGCACAGTCAATTTCGGTTACATCCTCGACCTGGGGAGAAGGAATCTGCCCATACTCAGGAATCCGGAAATCATAAAGAATCTGGATTATATGATCATCGAGAGCACATACGGTAACCGTCTTCATGATAATATCCAAGTCGCTGAAGAGATGCTTTTCAAGGTCATTAAGAGGACCGTTGATCGCGGTGGGAAAGTGATTATCCCTTCCTTCGCGCTGGAGCGCACGCAGGAGATCGTGTACTGCTTGAATAATTTATGGAATATGAACAAGCTTCCGAGGATTCCGGTCTTTGTGGACAGTCCGCTTGCCGTAAACGTGACTTCTGTCTTTCGGGAACATCCGGAATGCTTTGATGAGAAGACTCAGCAGATACTTCAGTACGATGATGATCCATTTGGCTTTGATAAGCTCACCTATGTACGGAATGTGGAAGAATCAAAGAAGATCAATGATCTCAATGAACCGTGCATCATTATTTCCGCTTCCGGAATGGCTGAAACAGGGAGAATATTGCATCATCTGAAAAACAATATCGAAAATCCGAGGAATACCATAATGATCGTCGGTTTTATGGCTCAGCACACTCTCGGACGCAAGCTGGTCGAACATTGGGAGCGCGTGAAGATCTTCGGTGTCGAATACAACAGAAGAGCTGAGGTTGTTGTCATGAATGCGTTCAGTGCGCATGCTGACAGAAATGACCTTATCAATTATGTGCAGCAGGCCAATCAAAAGCTGAAAGGGGTTTACCTGGTGCATGGAGAAGAGAGTCAAACAGAGGCGTTGCGCAAGACACTGGTTGAGATGAATATAAATGGTGTCAAGGCGCCGGATATGAAAGATAGCTATAAACTTTGATTGAAATGAAGAGGAATTGATGAAAACAAAAATAAAGAGAATTGGAGTGCTGACCGGCGGCGGCGATTGCCCCGGGTTGAATGCCGTGATCAGGGCTGTGACCAAGACAGCAATCAATGATTACGATATCGAAGTCGTCGGATTTAAGGATGGATTCCAGGGATTGGTTGAAAATACTTATGTCAATCTCACATCCTCCTACGTGTCGGGTATACTTACCATGGGGGGCACGATTCTGGGAACGAACAACAGGATCGATCCTTTTCGTTTCCCGATGCTTGAGGGAGGGAAGACCCGTTTCCTCGACCGCTCTGAAGAGGCTTTGAGAAATGTTGAAAGACTGGGACTGGAAGTCGTGGTATGTATCGGTGGTGATGGCACCATGGCTGTTTCGAAAAAAATGGAAGAGAAAGGGCTCAAGGTTGTCGGTGTTCCCAAAACCATAGACAACGATCTCTTCGGAACGGATGTGACATTTGGATTTGATTCGGCGATGACGACCGCGACCGAAGCCATCGATAAACTTCATTCCACAGCACAATCACACCATCGGGTGATGATCGTCGAGGTCATGGGACGTTATGCCGGTTGGCTGGCGCTTTACTCAGGCATTGCAGGCGGCGGGGATATCATCCTGATACCGGAAATCCCGTTTTCCATCGATAGTATCGTCGAAACGATCAAGGAAAGGCGTTATGACGGCAAGTATTTCAGCATATTGATAGTCGGCGAAGGTGCCAAACCAGCGGGCGGAGAGATGGTGGTTCAGCGGCGAATCGAAGATAGTCCGGAAGCCGTACGGTTGGGCGGTATAGGAAACAAAGTCGGGGAGATGATCGAACAGGTGAGCGGGGTGGAGACACGTGTAACGACACTGGGTCATCTTGTTCGGGGCGGCATTCCCACACCGAATGACAGGCTTCTCGCGACACGGTTCGGCGTGGAAGCGATGCGCCTTGTCGTCAAGGGCGAGTACGGGAAAATGGTGGCGCTTCAGGGCGATAAGATCGGATCAATTCCGGTGGAGGAGGTCGGTGGCAAGTGCCGTACCGTGCCACTCGATTCACCCATCATTGCCGCAGCGCGTTCGGTCGGCACATGCCTCGGCGAGTAGGGGACAAGGCTGCGCGGAGAATAGGACTGAGTCTGTCATCCCGAGCGGATTCGAGGGGTGGCAGACTTCAAGCGTAGTTCTCCGTCGTCTGTCATTGCGAGGAAGGCATTGCCTGTAGGCAATGAACGACGAAGCAATCTCCTGAACTCATCATGCTGAAAACAGTAAGTGTACTTTCTGGATTCCTCCCGCTCTGCGCATGCTTATAGCGGGAATCCAGAAAGGAAGATATCTGATTCGCGATCAGATGTAACTTTGGAGTGCAGCGCATTCATGCGCTGCGTTTTTTTTGGTACCACAGAGTTCTCAAAGGGCACAGAGAAAAACAGGACGAGGAAAAGTATCTGGTGATATCATTCTGAAGGCGTACGACATGTGCCCGAAGAATCATTGTAACTGAATAAAAGCATTCTATTCAGATATAGTCCACCTTCAAGGTGGCCTACATCTGGCAATCGCAAATATTCTCTGTGTGCTCCGTGGCTCGGTGGCAAAAATGTGTTCAGTGGTAGAGATCCTTCGCCAGCGTAAACGCAGTCTCAGGATGACATTGGTTTTTATTTTGAGGTTTCCAACGATTTTCTCCTCCGTTCTAATCAGTCTGATCCGTTCGATCCGCGTTCTATCCGGTTTATCCTGTTATCCTGTCTGATTTTCTCTCTGTGGCAAATATTAGTGGAACTTTTACTCGACTATTG
>JAZBPW010000180.1:0-8169 GCA_036351795.1 Candidatus Zhuqueibacterota bacterium
AATGATGTCGTATTCCGGTTTTCAGTCCACGTCCTTATTGTTAAGTGAGACGATGAAACGATGCGTATAACTGATTGCAGACACAAAGGTCATCACAACCGCGAAGATCGTGAATATATTCTCGAGTACAGATATTTCCAAAATGTATGCAAGGATCATAAATGCGTATAAAGTCGCTGTCAGTTTTCCGATGAAATTGGATGACATGAGGAATTTGTGTTTGGAGGCAAAAATAAGCCCTGCGATAGCGATCAATACATCGCGCCCGATGATGAGCGCGGCAACCCACACGGGAAAGTCCCGGTAGAAGATCAGCACGATGACGAGTGCTGCGACGGACAACTTATCCGCCAGTGGGTCCAGCAATTTACCGAATTCCGATATCTGATTCAATCGTCTGGCCAGGATCCCGTCGAGAAAGTCGGTGAGGGCGGCGATGAAGATCATCACGATTCCGGCGTAAAAATATGTCCTGCTCTCGTGTAGTATGCAGTAGATTATCGGACCAATGAGCATGATCCTTAAAACGGAAAGCATGTTGGGTATGGTGTAAAACTGCCAGGATGCTTTTGAGTCGGTCATACTATTTTATATCCCATTTCTTGAGTGTATCGATGAAATCGTAGTTTGTCAGGTCAAAGTGAACGGGCGTGATGGATATCTTGTTGTTGAGGACAGCCCGATCATCCACATCATCTGCTTCTTCCAGTTCAACTTTCTTGCCTGTCAGCCAGTAGTAGACGCGGTTGTGGGGATCGACTCGTCTGTCAAAACGTTCCTGATAATTTGCTTGTCCATGTTTTGTGATCACGATGCCGGTAATATCCTCCTCTTTTACAGCCGGGACGTTCACATTGAGCAGTGTGCCTGTCGGCAATCCGTTCCTGACGACAATGAGAGACAATTTCCGGGCAAATTTTGCAGCGACACTGAAATCCGGATCTTTGAAAGTGGTGAGCGATATAGCGATCGAAGGAATATTAAGGAACATACCCTCGGTTGCTGCTGATACCGTTCCCGAATAGATGATATTGATACCCGTGTTATGCCCGAGATTGATCCCGGAAATGACGATATCCGGTTTGATGTCGAGCGCCCAGTAGGCCAGCTTGACGCAATCAGCGGGTGTACCGTTGACAGCGTATCCAAAAAATTCACCGTTTTTATAGTAATCCGTAACCCGCAAGGGATCGGACAAGGTGATCGCATGTCCCACGGCGCTTTTCTCACTGTCCGGGGCCACAATGGTTGTTTCTCCGACCCTCCGCATCTCTTTGTACAATGAGAATAAGCCGGGGGCGTTTATACCGTCGTCATTGGTCAATAAAATTTTCATGAGTTCTCAAAAAATCCCAGTATATCGGTTAGTTTTGCTTTCAGTTCTTTTCGCGGATAAATCGCATCGATAAATCCGTGTTCGAGCATGAATTCCGCTTTTTGAAATCCTTGTGGAAGATCCTGTCCGATCGTCTGTTTGATCACTCTCGGTCCGGCAAAGCCGATCAATGCGCCGGGCTCCGCGATGATGACATCGCCCAGCATGGCATAGCTGGCGGATACACCGCCTGTTGTGGGATCGGTGACGATGGATATGTAAGGGATACCTGCATCCGACAGTTTCGCCAGATAGGCAGATGTTTTGGCCATCTGCATGAGAGAGAGCGCGCCCTCCATCATGCGGGCGCCACCGGAAGCCGAAAGCACAATGACCGGTCGCCGGTGCGTCAGTCCCAGGTCAATCGCTCTGGATATCTTCTCGCCAACCACAGAACCCATGCTGCCGCCGATGAAGGAGAAATCCATAACACAGAACACAACATCTTTCCCATTTATTTTGCCGAATCCTGTCTTCACAGCCTCATTGGTTCCGCTCTTTTTTACGGCGTTTTTCAGCTGATCGCTGTATTTTTTAATCCCTTTGAATTTCAAAGGATCCGCGGATTTGATGTTGCTGTTGAATTCCTCGAACGAATTGCCGTCGAGAAGGATGTTGATATATTGATCGCTCTTTATTCTGAAATGAAATTGACATTTCATACAGACATACAGGTTTTTGTCGAGTTCTTTCTTGTAAATGATCTCACCGCAGCCATCGCACTTAATCCATAATCCAGGAATGTCTTTCTTTTCCTGGGGCTTTAAACCGGGCTTTTCTCTTTTAAACCATGACATAATTATCTCCGGTAATTATTTGTCATACCATGCCATGAGGAGGGCATCCTCATTATCGGGTTGATAATAATCCTTTCGTACACCGGTAATTTCAAACCCGAATTTCTTATACAACTGTATTGCAATCACATTCGATTGACGTACCTCCAGAAAGCAGTGCGTGATCTTTTCGGTGCGAGCAACCTGAAGGATAAACCACAAAATCGTCGCTCCGATGCCAAGGCCATGAAGCGAATGGGTGACCGCGATATTGTTGATGTGCATCTCATCGAGGACGAGTAGTGATATCGAATATCCTATGACCCTTTTATTTTTCTTCACCACGAAACCAAAACACATATCCCCGAGGTCGAGTTCCACCAGAAAGGCCTCTCTCGGCCAGGGCGATGAAAAGATTTCACCTTCAAGTTGCACAACATCGTTCAGATTTTGTGTATCCAACTGCTGGAACGTAAGAATTGTCCCGTCATGCAAACTGAAGTCGATACCCCGCGCGAGCTGATCTCTCCACGCATGACTGCGGAGTGTCGTTTCAGTGAAGGGCAGGGCAATGTCATCGATGCTCACTTTTCCGCTTTGCAATGAATTCCTTCAAATAAAAGGGTACCAATGTGTCCAGGTCTGCTATCTCGTTATTGACCAGTTTCATATAACCCAGTCTGGCAATTGTTGCTCCATTCAGCAAGGCCGTATTGGCCGGCGCGACAGTGATGTGCTCACTTGTGATATAGTTCCCGATATCCCCAACTCCGCTGTTGAGAATCAGTGTTCTTTTCTTAAGAAAATCGTTCACCTGAACTTTCGATATGAGCCGGTAGTCGCATTGCCGTTCGAGCGTGACATCGTTCACCTGATAGAGCGCTGTGTACAATTCATCTGCCTGGGCATGTATTAAGGGACATATCTGGTCTTTCCAGAAAATTGCCTGGTGTGCCAGGGCATCGAGCGTATTGACCGCCACCACGGGTGTACTCCCGCTGCAGGCGATCCCTTTGACGGCGGACAATCCGATTCTCAATCCTGTAAAGGATCCCGGACCGATGGAAACAGCAATTCCATCGAGCTGGTCCAGTGTGATGCTGCTTTGGGACAGAACATAATCGATTGCCCCAATGATCCGCTCCGCATGGGCACGCCGGATATTCCCTCTGTATTCGGAAATTAACTCGCCGTCTTTCGTCACCGCGATTCCCAGTACATCTGTTGCCGTTTCGACTCCCAGCACGATCATAAAGACAATTCACTCCAGGGTCGATGGATCATTTGCTCGCCGACAGGCATCAGGGTGATCTCTCTTGTGTTCTCATCCATTGTTTCGAACATGTCTTTCATATGAATCTCTATTCTGTTTTGATTGAGAAAGGCTGTGATACGATCAGCCCATTCGATCAGGCAGATTCCATCGCCATAAAAATATTCTTCGTAGCCGAGGCCGAATATCTCTTCTTCAGATTTGATCCTGTAAAAATCGAAATGATATACAGGAAATACGCCGCGATATTCATTGATCAGCGTAAACGTGGGGCTGGTCACGTAGTCCTCCACACCGAGTCCTTCGCAAATACCCTTGATGAAGCATGTCTTTCCGCTGCCGAGCTCACCGATGAAAGCGATATTATCCCCCTTTTCAAGTAAGGCGGCCATACGCTTGCCAATAGTGCGTGTCTCCGACTCTCTATGCGTTAATGTGCGTAATTCCATTCTTATTTTGATTCCAATTTAATCATCGGCAAAATCATTTCCTCCATCGAAACACCGCCATGCTGAAAACTGTCCTTGTAGTAATTCAGATAGTGGTGGTAATCGGTGGGGTAGACAAAGTAAAAATCTTCCTTGGCGATCAAATAGTTGGTGTTGATGTTTTTCGCCGGAAGCTTGTAATCAATCGGCTTATTGACAATAATGGCGTGTTTGGGATCGCATTTGATACTTTTTCCATATTTGTATCGCAAATTCGTCGACGTTTCACGGTCGCCCAGCACTTTCACGCCGCGCATGCTTCGAATGCTGCCATGATCTGAAGTCAGTATCACTGTATTTCCGAGTTTGGCAATTTTTTTAAGCATTTTCAGCAATACGGAATGCTCGAACCAGGATTTCGTGAGCGACCGGTATGCCGCTTCATCCGGTGCAATCTCTTTGAGTATCTCGGAATCACTGCGGCTGTGCGCCAGAAAATCCACGAAATTTATCACGATGGCAGCCAAAGGCAGTCGGGCGTAGGACGTGATGTTTTTATATGCATTCCCGGTATGCCGCGCGTCAAGCAGTTTCAGATATTTCAATTCGGGCTTCAGTTGAATTTTCAGCCTTTTGAACTGCTCTTTGAGAAGAACCTCTTCGTATCGGTTTTGGCTATGTTCATCCGTACTTTCCTGAGGTGCATATTTCGGAAAATGCTCCGAAATCTCGCTCGGGAACATACCCGAAAAAATTGCGTTGCGGGAATACGGCGTGGCTGTGGGAATGATGGAATAGTAGTAATCCCGTTGTATTGTAAAATACGGATAAAGCAGATTTTCAAGGATCAGCCATTGATCGAGTCTGAGATTGTCGATAATGAAAAAGAACGTGTTCTTTTTCTGTTCTATCAATGGGACGAGATATTCGCTCACAAGATCCGTTGAAAGAATGGGGCCGTCGCCGTCGTTGATCCATTCAAGATAGTTGCGTTCGACATATTTGCCGAATTCGATATTGCACTCCCGTTTCTGATCCAGTAACGTCTGCCTGAGTCCAAGTCCCGGGTGTTCATCGAGTTCTACTTCCCATTCGATGAGTTTTACATATATCTGGATCCACTCTTCCCAGGATAGAGATGATGACAGCGCCTGAGAAATTTTATTGAATTCTGACGTGTAATCTCTGGACAGGCGTTCTCCGGTGATCTTTTTCTTCTCAAGGACCTTCTTGCATGAGGACAATATCTGAGAGGGATTGACCGGTTTCGTGAGGTAGTCATCGATCTTGCTTCCGATGGCCTGTTCCATGATGGATTCTTCTTCGCTCTTGGTTATCATGATCACGGGCAGCGATGGATTGCTGTCTTTGATCATGTTCAGCGCGGTGAGGCCATCCATCCCGCTCAACATCTCATCCAGCAACATGATGTCGTATTTATTTTTCTGGATCAGTGAAATTGCATCTTCCGCGTTTGTTACCTGCGTGATGGAATAGCCGATATTTTCCAGAAAGATAATATGAGGGCGCAGATGTTCTATCTCATCATCGACCCAGATGATCTTACCTTTGATATAGTTTATGCCTTTATCAGAATTCACCCGTTATCCCCACTGTGAAATTGCGGATCTCGCCCATGGTTCTTTCGATCTGAGTATAATAGTAATCAAAGGCATTGTTGACTGCCAGCTGGACATCGATATTACCTAAATGCACCATCAGTCTGAAATTCCAGACCTTTTGTGGAACGCGGTCATCGTAATAATAGAGCTTCACCTGTTCTATTTCGCTCGCGTAGCGGTAGTCCGCGTGCAATTCCCAGGCGCCCAGGCTGATGGATGGGTTGACGTGGGCGATGACCTTTGGCCGGTACGTCAGCGGAACGTGATTGACAAGATCCTCATGTTCCATAAATGTCGCCGTTGCCTGTATTCCCAGACGATTTTTCCACCAGCGTCCGGATGACGTCAATTCGACACCTTCGATCCGGGCTCTGAGCAGGTTCTGGAACCGAACGCTGACGCGAATGTCTTTGGCGAATTCGATCTGACTTTGTTCAAGATCGATTTCGATCAGATTATCAAAGTCGTTTCTGAACAGACCGGCTTCAACATACCAGTTCTTCGTAATGTACTGCCGCAAACCGCAATCGTATGACCATGATGTCTCTGCCTTCAAATCCGGATTGGCCTCTACGATCACACTCGTGGTCTCAAAATCGAGATACCTTTCCGCGATCGTGGCAGCCCTGAATCCACTTCCCGTGGAGGCGCGCAGGATCGTATTTTCAAAGGGCTTGTAGTTCACGCCCAATCTGGGGCTCTTCAGGCTCTGCGAGAGTCCGTCGATCAGCTGATAGCGGTCGTATCGTATCCCCGGAGATATCCTGAGCTTGTCATTCAGCATCCGGTATTCCAGCTGACTGTACACGCCGATGGTATAACCTTTGTGTTCTCCAAAATATTTGGTGTTACCTGCATCCCATTTGAATTCGCAACCATAGGTGATATCCATGTCCCTGAACGGAAGAAGATCGCCCTGGATTTCTGCGCCAAGCCCGCGGGCGGGATTAAAGTCGGCGCTCTGAACGAACTGATTTCCCATGAGCGTCATCAGATAAGATGCGCGAAACTTCAGGGCCGCTTTTGGAGATATGACCCAATTATATTTCGTATAAAAATTTGCCATTTTGATCTTGCCGCGGCTGTTTCTGTTCGCTGAGCTCACTTCGAAAGGTTTCTGAGGATCATCCCAACCGACGAATATGCCGCCGACATTGTGGTTATATGAGCTGTAGACCGTCCAGCTCGATCCATTGCTGAAATTCCAAATCATCTTACCTGTGAAATTCCAGCGTTTGAAATCGCTGACTTCCATGTAGCCTGTTGACAGGTGTCGGGCTGCAGAGAATCGGAGTCCGATCGGACCGTACTTCTTGCTGTGGCTGACGTCGAACCGGCCGAATTGCAGTGGTGTATTGGTCCAGTCCCATTCCTCATAGCGTGGCTCATCATATTCTCCGAAAGTCAAACGGAAGATGGTCTTGCCCTCCTCCGTCGGCGATTTGGTGATGATGTTGATCACACCGCCGAGGGCAGCTGTTCCCCACATGGCGGAGCCGGCACCCTTAACCACCTCGATCTGTTCGATGTCCAGTACGGGCAGGAGGTCCCAGTTGAATTGTCCGGTGTCGCTTGTCATAACGGGAACGCCGTCGAGGAGAAGAAGCGTCCGGTTGGCGGCTCCGATGGTGAAGCCGGTAGAGCCACGGATGTTCACCTGCTCGCGAACGAAATTGATGCCGGGAACGGTTTCGAGAACCTGATCCACACGAAGCGCGTTGCGGCTGCGTATTTCAGTCGCTGCCACCACATTTACGCTGTTTGGGGTCAGATCCAGCTCTTTCTGCGTTTTGCTGGCCGTGACGATCAGTGGATCGAAGTCGATGACTGTCTCCTCCAGGAGCAGCGACACATCGGTCTTTTTTCCGTATTCGACACGGACATCTTTCAGACGTGCGGGTTTATGGGCGATCATGCTCGCGTGAAGCGAGTATGTGCCCGGAGGAAGGCCGGATATCTTAAATCGTCCGTCGATGTCACTGCTGGCGCCCAACAGCGTTCCTTCGATCATGATATTGACGCCCGGGAGTAACCGCCCGGTTGACTTTTCTGTCACCGTGCCCTGAATGATCCCGCCTGAAGACGCGTAGAGCATCTGTGCCGTGAGAATCACGCATGTGATCAATGCAATTCTAAATGTTTTCATCTATGAATAACTACCTCGATTCATCATTTATCCGTTCTGGGCTTCATTCGCCGGGAAAATCGATTTCATTGAAATTGACATGGATGTCGATATTCTCGAGCTCACCGTCATCAGGGATATCGACGCTCGCTGGCGTTGCAATCCCGCCGTGAACCCCGACCTCCACAAGATCGGTCAGATTTTTGATGTTCTTCCCAACCCAGTAGAGCACGATATGGTTGTATACGCCGGAATTGACAGCGAGCCGGTATGAGGACTCGTCCACGAACAGCGGCTGCGTATAGTCCACGTTCTCGAAAGCGATCAACTGAAATTCGGATGTCGGCTTGACGCGATATACGGCCAGCAGCAGGATCTGCGTGTCCTGAGGCCATTCGCCTTCGTATGTGATGCGTCCGGAAATAACGGAAGTTTTTGATACTCTATCCCAATTTGCATAGATATTAATATCATCAATGATTGGGTTTTTCTTATTAATAATAACCGAATCTGGGAAAAATGAACTACTATTCCCGGTATAAATACCGATCAGCCCTGTTAAATTCCAGT
>JAZBPW010000181.1:0-6358 GCA_036351795.1 Candidatus Zhuqueibacterota bacterium
GATCAGGCAGACCCAGATTCGCGGTTGTGATGCCGTTGATGAAACTCACTCCCGGTTTACGCACGATGGCTCTGGTGAAATTCAACAAATAATCTCCTTCACTTAAGCATTGTCATCTTCTTCGTGCTGTCTGAGTGGATTGCGGATTTTCGACTTTTGCATGGTACTCTTCTCCGGTCTGTTTATGTAGAGAAATTAGATCCCGCAAAAACTTATCTGTCAATATACCGATTTTCGAATCCCGGTTTCTCGCCCGCCATCCTGAGAAATTTATCCAGGGGAACCAGCTCGTAATCCTCCGGCAGCTGACTGAGAATGGACTTCACCCTCGATGCATCACTGGTCTCTCTGATATGCAACAGCAAGTAGTAGGGACGCGATTTATTGAGTGTGCCGAGTTCGATGAGATCAGCAACCGCCTCTTTTTCGGATACCATAGGCGAGAGATAATATTCGAAAGAGATCATGGGCCGGCCATCTTTGATATAGTATGTATTCGCCGGTGCATATCCGTTGACGAATCCAATGGCATCAGGCATGTTCTCGTAATAGGCCTCGATCACCGGCAGTGTGAGGTCGGCGAATTCATCTTCAGGACCATGTACTGAATAATCCATGATGTCGAACACGTGAAGATCAAGTCTCTTCATCAGAGAATCCGCCCGTCTGATAAGTCCCGGCAGCTTGTCCGCCGGTACTGCCTTGGGATACATGTATCCCGGACCGGACAATGCGCCGATAAAATAGTCGTTGGGCGTGGCAGTGCTGTAAAAGAATTCCAGCAGGCTGGGTACCAGCCAGCTGTAATTCATCAGCGTCTCCCATGCGTATGGGATCTCGCCTCGTCCCGGCTTCAGCCAGGCGCCGATACCGATCCCGTCGGTCTGAATACATGCCAGGTAGACTTTTTTCTCAGGTTTGTATGTTTTCCCCGGTTCAATGCTATGGTTATTCCTGAATTCGAATCCCTCGGAAAAACCGACCTGATGTTCGAAACTCACATTGGGATTGCTGTGCAATCCGAGGACCGGCAGTCCGAAGCTGGAGCAAAGCGTCACGTGCTGACTCTCACGGTCTTTTCCATAAGAGTGCCATCCCATCACCAGGGCATCCTTGCGCATGTCCGCGAGCAGTTCCTTTGCCATGGCGATCTCACTGCTGTCCTTCGGATCGCAGGAGAGATCCTGAAAAAAGACGCGGTTGGTGACGCCCCAGTCGGCCACACCCGGTTTCATCTCCCTGCCGGCGTGACCGCCTAGCCAGATGATGAATTTTCTGCTGCAGCGATCCCAGTATTGATCCTTTGTCCAGCTGTATATCTGTGTGTCGTTTTGGCCGGTGAACGTGCCGCGAAAGTCTTCGATCTTTTTGAATCCGAGAGAATCGAGCATCGGGATCTGATCTTCGCTTGCAACAACGGCATCCTCGAGACCGGCGACTGTATATGCCACGATCAGCGACGTGCGCACATCTTTATCCCAGACAACATATCCTTTCACATGATCCTTGAATACCTTCATTGCGTCAGCCGGACCGGGCAGTTTTTTAAACGTGAATCCGCGTTCATCACGATACCACTCGTACAATCTTTCGGTATATGTAAACTGCCATGTCTCCGGATAGACAAAGTAGAGGTTGGCTGCATCCCTGTTGACAATCCCCTGCAGACTGATGAGAAGTGCCTGGCGCTGCAGGTCACCCTTCACCAGCCAGTCGTCTTCGAGATCCATGACATATGCCTGAAGACTTCCCTTGGACTTGAACACGTATTTAGCAGTTGGTTGATACGGCCTCGACGCTCTTTCGATGGTGTAAGTCAGAAATGTTTTATCTTTGGATACCTCATATCTATGGGTCTCTTTCAGCGTCGTTTTCCCCTGGGCGATCTCCGCTTCGAACGACTGCTCTATGCGCAGAGTCCTGCCACCATTCTCCCATCCGGCACGGATCGCGCGTTCCTCACCCGGCAGCGCGTGAATGGCCGAATAGACGGTTGTGGCCGTCGATCTTCTCTCGACGGGCACGAGATTGGGTTTGCCGTCCGTGCTGACACGCAATGTATCGTTGCGGTCGCGACGACGTCCCCAGCTGTGGATAATTGTCACATAGGGATCATCGACCTCTACACTGAGCTGCAAGCTGCGGCTGTATCTGTCAATATTGGGACTCAGAGAGGGCACGAGTTCCCAGCTGTTATTGAACGCTGGATCTCCACCAGCATAGAGAGCGGCACAGCACATCATGAGAGCAAACACGATAAAGACCTGTTTCATTGACGCCTCCTATTGAATTTATTCAAACATGTGATTAACATGATATGAGAACATCAAGTCCTGATTAAAATACGACATAATGACTTAAACTGCAATATATATTTTGTCAGTGCATTGTGACAGAAACAATATCAGTTTTTTTTCGTTATAGTTTACAAAGGTGAGTTACATATGGAGGAATTTCGATGGCTGTAAAGGATATGAGCGGATGCGGACTGTTTTTATTGATCGTTATGGCGATCATTACCGCTGTGATACTGATCTCACTCGGCTGCTGAGAAAAGATTGTATCTGTTTTATAAAGATCCGTTGTTTACTATCAGCGTATTACTCTATGCAATGAATCGCATACTGACCGGCTGCGATCTTTTCATTTGTCCGTTTGCAACCAATCATCTTAATGATCTGCTGTTAGTCCCCTGCCTGCTTCCGCCGATCAATCACATTTTGATGAAAACCGGGGCACGTCAGATCAGGACAGCGCCCCGGTTGATTGAAATTTTCATTTGCCTCATTATCTGGACGATTGCGTTCGAAATCATCGCCCCCCGCTTGTCATCCGGAGCAACCGGAGACTATTGGGATGTGCTCTGTTATTTTGCAGGAGGAATAATCTCCTGGCTCTTTTGGAATCGGCAAACAATGCGCATCTATTGATGTCCCTGCGATGCCCATGTATTCCGCACTCTCATCATCATCTACTTGATCCTGAACAGCTTCATGCGGTGCACCTGCAGTTTTGTTCTAATCTTGACAAAATAGAGTCCTGACGGCAAATGGTGCGGCACATCCAAATGAAATGCATTGAATCCTTCATTGACCCTGTGCTGAACAGAGTAGACACTTTGCCCAATCACATTGATCAGTTCGATATTCGTATCTTCGGTATATACTGAATTCAATTGAATGTGCAACCGGTCGATGAACGGATTCGGATACGCCAGATATTTGAAACTCTCCGGCATTTTGTTATCGCACTTATCCTCTACAAATTCGTTGAGAGTATAGGCGTTTTTATTCAGGCTGTTTTTGATTAAAGTGACGCCCGTATCGGTGAAAGTATACTGAAAACTAATTTTAATTGTTTTTCGCTCCAGGACGTCTTTCAGCGCGCCGATATTCATTGAATATATTTTGTCGAGCTTATGTTTTTTCTTCATGATAAACTGCAGCGCTGTATCCTGAAAAACAATATGCTTGATCGTCAGATCGGGATCCATTGTGAAATTATCCAGATTCAGATACCGGGAATCGTAAAGAAGCGGCATGTTGAAATGAACGGTCAGCGACTTTCGATTCGATGAAGAATCTTCAACATCAGTGATTGTGAACGGCATGTTTTTTGTCGCGACCAGCTTGACGACCTTGGTCCAGTCGTAATTTGGACCCGTTCCATGCACATAGAACGTGTCTCGATGAACACCATCCTCGAGGCTGTCTCTGAAGATGCTCAGGAAGATCCATTCGTATTCGCCCGGTCCCAGTGTCCCTTCTGTCTTACCAAGTTGATACCAGCTTGGCAGTTCAGTGGTCAATTTCCAGTCGATTGCGATGGATTTGTGATAATTTCGAAATTCGAGCGCGCGCCGCTTGCATCGATCCATTGTCCCTTCGGAGAATTGAATATCGGAAGGACATACAGCAATCCCGATGTAATCCTGCGCATTGATATTGGTGACAACACCAATCAGCACAAAGATAACCAATAGCTTTTTCATGACCCCCTCCTGAAATGTGAGTGAAAATAGAGTGAAAAGATAATTTATTGAAGACAACTAAATGAAAAGCAGTATGTGTTTCAGTTCAGAATGAGGCTCTGATGTCATTTCAAATCGAATAATCAGTCAGTAGGCGTATATTAAATTTAATATATTATTCGAAAAAGTCAAGCTAAATTTTAATTTCGCAATATTTAACAACATCGAGAGGCAATGCAACGCGATATCATCTCGTTGTGTCGGCAGGAGATAACACCAGAATGCCCCAAAGCGTCAAATCCTCTATTTTGACAATCGTTCGTCCGTCGCGGTGAAGAACATCCACATCACGCCGAATTGTAAGCTCGGAAAAATCTTTGGTCATTCTCACGCGCTGATGTAACGCTCTGTCGAATTCAACCGGAAGCCTCAGATGAGCGGTGTACGGCTGATCGCCGAAGATCAACTCATCAGTCAGTGTAATCGACACGGCCTTTTCACTATTTTTGCCCCAGCTTACCAGATGTATCACCACAGGTGAATTGACATTTCCGGGGATGGTGCGAACAAAAGCGTAGATGCTGTCACCCTCAACCTGTATGGGAGAATCGGAGCTATATCTTTTTTCGATCAATCCGGTACCATTGACGGCAGCATCTTCATAACCATCGAAGTATGCCGCATTCGCACGAACAAAGCCGTACAGATCTGCGTAATCCTCAGGTCTGCCATAGTAGCGTATAGAACCAGTCGGCGTGGATTTAAGATAGACATCCCAGGGAACGATACAGTGACCGCCGCAGGTATACGTCATTGCGATCACCCGGCGTATATGGGAAATATTCTCGGATACATAGGTGAATATCTGTGCCTTACCCAGTTGGCGTGTCTTTCTCAGGAGATGATAGATGCTGTCCGGACGCGCGGTCTTGTGAGGCAGCTCGGCAGTACCGTAATCGAAAAGCTCATAGGCGAAATAGTCCCAGCCGCCCTTGTAGTTATTGCATGAAAACGGCACATGCCTGCCCGCCATGGAATCGATCGCTGCACGCATGCCGGCATAGAAATCGATCACTGACGCCTTCTGAAAGGCGTGCATCTGAATCGCATCATCCAGATCATAACCCTGCACAATTGCCCTGTCTCTGCAATGTGCGCAATAACAACCGCCCCAGGCTATGGCGGCATGATTGATGCCGGGATCATCCATCTGGAAAGCATCTGTCCCGCCCTGGATACATTTGCGCGCGTGAGCCAGATATGTGCTGCGGTATGCCGGCGAGTTTACGCAGCCCCACCGGGAGTCCCAGCCACGCATCCATGGTGCTGTGACCGATTCTCCGTCCTTGTCCTTGATGCGTCCTTTCTCCCATCTCTTCAGTCCTGGTGCATCCGGAAGAATCGTGTTGAGCGCTGCCTTGAAATGATAGCCTCGACTGCGGCACTCCGCAATCCATTCGGGATCAGTACTGTAAACCCAGTCAAGCCGCGTCGCGAAAAATGCCTCACCGGTCTCGAATGTGTCCAGTGTATCCGATTCACTTCTCGGATGCCGCCACCGCGACGAGAAGCAGACATCGCTGTAGCGGGGGGCACCCTGAGGACGGTTTGAACGTTGTGCGATATGCTGTATTCCCGGTAGTGCGATGTGATTCATTTTCATTGATTGCGTTTCATTGCGTGAATTCGAGCCGGTACTCCCGCAATCGCTTACAAGAATAACAAATGTAAGAATAAGAAGTTGGTAAGTCGCTTTCATATTCATTCCGTTTGAGTTCATATCCATTAGACAGGGAGAATATACAACTTTTCCTGAAAATATCAATATGCATTTGGCGGAAATCCATCAGCCGTGATTTTATGCTAGAGGTTTTATCAAGAAAAAAGTAGAAAGGGATACAGGATGCACGTAGAATTGTGAAGTTGTGAGAATATTCAATTTTGATCGCTATGAATTTGATGAAAATAAATGTTGAAGCTCCATGATCAATCGTCCCTGGCGGGACTTTACTATTCGCTCCAAAACTACGATTATCCAACCTGTCATTCCCGCATGCTTTTGGCGGGAATCCATAAGCGGTTGATTTTCATTTAGTTTTCATAACGAACTCAACCCTGTATCGGGGCTGTATCAGAAGTATGTTGTTAACCACAAAGGTAGCAAAGTAGCACAAAGTATAAAAAGGTTATCCATATCCAGACGCGTTGCGCCAAGCTGATATGCTATGCCTCTTGAGGCAATGAGCGTGAAGATTATATTTTTTTTCGGCCTTTGGAAATTGGCGTTAAGACAGACGCGCGGATGAGCGATCAGAAGGAATTACTGTTTGAGGGGCTGGTGATGGACTTGTAATCGAACGTCCGCATATTTCCACAGCCCCGAGTTTA
>JAZBPW010000182.1:0-3348 GCA_036351795.1 Candidatus Zhuqueibacterota bacterium
CTCTTTTTTGAAATCTTCGTCAAAATCCTTCTGCCATTCGATCAGCTTTTCTTTCTCGAGCGCTTTCAATTCAACGGCCAGTTCCTTCAATTCGCTTTGAAGCAGTTTGTCCTCGAGCTCTGCATCGATGGCCAATTTCAGATCCTCCGCTATCCGGAACCGGACGCAGCAGGATTTCTCTTTCTCCCTGACACTGTCCCAGACGGTGACACGGAGCCTTTCTGAAATATCGTGCAGGGATTCGATCCGTTTCCCGAGCCGTTCACGCTCGCTTCGCGACAATCTTTCTTCACGCTTTTCATCCTGACACTCATCCTCCCCACGGCCTATCCGCATCGGTGTTCTCAGGGAGAGATCCAGTACAGCCCCGGCCTGGTCCGGCGTGATCGTGGAAGTGGCATTCTTCAAATTGAGAATGTTGGCGGACACAGCCTGCACCTCTTCAGCGGTAAATTGCCCATCATTCGCGTCCCTGGTGAATTCATCGAAACGCTTTTTCACCACTTCTTTCGCGGGACCTTCAGGAACCATTGCCATGAGGTCATCACCAAGCAGATGCATCGCATATTCGAGCGTTTCCCCTTTTGAATCTCTATCGACATATAAAATCCAGTAAATTCCGAAAGAGATGACCAGCACAGCAAGTATAAATCCGATATTTTTTAATGTCTTCCCCATGTCTGTTCTCCGTGTTACGATTATTCATATTCACGTTATATTCACACATGGAATATACGGTGAAATTACAAAAAAGATTCCGGCACAAAGAAATGTATTGATTTGCACGAAAATACTTATTACATTATTATTTCTTGTTTTGCAGCACACCCTGAATACTCATTCTCCAGCGTACTGTTCTATCACGCAAGTCTATTCACACGGAACAGGTTCGGCCGAATGAACTGATTTAAAATACTTACGACCAATGATCAATAATATCGCTTGAGGTAGACATGTCGAAAAAGCAAAAAAGTTTACAGAATAAAATAGATCATTTGAGAACGTGTCCGATTTTTCTTGATCTTGATGCAGGGCAACTGGAATTCGTTGCCACGATCACCGAGGAGAGATCTTACAAGAAAGGTGAATTCTTGTTTCATGAAAGCATGCCCCGGCAGGGGATCTACTATATTCTATCCGGTGAAGTGGACATACAGAAGGGTATTGGTGACCAGCCCGTTCAATTGACGCGTCTCAGCGCCCACTCATTGTTGGGAGAGCGAATTCTTCTGTCCAGAGAGATCCCCCACATGACGTCGGCACGTGTGCGGTCTGAGGCAAAGGTATTATTCATCAGCACATCCCGAATCGATCACATGCAGGAGAGTCATCCCGAAATTTATCAACAGTCGGCAGTGGCTGCAGGACAGCTGTTAGCACACCGTTTGTCGACAATCCAGGGATTGACACCGCTGCAACGCGTGCGCGTGGAACACGATCTTCTGGGTAAGCGCGAACTAGCCGAGAATGTGCTGTATGGCATTCAAACGCAGCGAGCGCTGGAAAACTTTCCCATTACCGGGATTCCCATCAGTAATTTCCCCTCTCTCATCAGATCTCTGGCAATGGTCAAAAAGGCAGCGGCGCTGGCCAATCAGGATCTCGGATGGCTCGATTCGGAAAGATCGACAGCGATATGCAGCGCATGCGACGAAATTATCGAAGGAAAACATCACGAATGGTTTGTCGTGGATGCATTGCAGGGCGGAGCTGGTACGAGCACCAATATGAATGCAAATGAGGTCATCGCGAATCGCGCGTTGGCGCTGCTGGGCAGGTCATATGGAGATTACGATCACCTTCATCCGAATAATCACGTCAACCTGAGCCAGAGTACAAACGATGCCTATCCCACAGCGATGCGCATCGGATTGATTTTCGCACTTCAATTGTTGAGGCAATCTTTGCATGAACTGCGACGCGCCTTCGACGGCAAAGCGAAGGAGTTCAAGGATGTCATCAAAATTGGACGGACGCAGCTTCAGGACGCTGTTCCCATGACACTGGGGCAGGAATTCAGCGCTTTTGCCACCATGGTTCAGGAAGATGATGCGCGAATTGGCGAAGCCATGCAACTCCTGAAAGAGATCAATCTCGGCGCCACTGCCATCGGCACGGGACTCAACGCGCCGGAACGATACGCGGAGACAGTGCTGTCGCATCTGTTGGAAATCACAGGACTGGACCTGACCACCGCCTCCAATCTGGTGGAGGCCACGCAGGACACCGGGGCCTATGTGCAGCTGTCCGGCGTTCTGAAACGGGTCGCCGTTAAGCTGAGCAAGATGTGCAATGACCTTCGACTGCTCTCCAGCGGTCCGCGGGCGGGACTGAACGAGATCAATCTGCCGCCGATGCAACCGGGCAGCAGCATCATGCCCGGCAAGGTCAATCCGGTGATACCGGAAGTCGTCAATCAGGTGGCATTTCAGGTGGTTGGATACGACATGTCCGTCACCATGGCGGCCGAGGCTGGTCAACTCCAACTGAATGTCATGGAACCCCTGATCGCCTATTCGTTATTCAGCAGCATCAATCATTTGCGCCAGGCCTGCATCGTTCTCACAGAACGCTGCGTCAAAGGCATTACAGCAAACCGGGAAAAAGCCCGTGAACATCTGGAATCCAGTATCGGACTTGTCACCGCGCTGAATCCTCACCTCGGTTATGAGAAGAGCACAGAAATTGCCAAAGAGGCGTTGCGCTCGGGGAAGAAGGTTTACGACATCGTCCTTGAAAAAGGCTATCTCACCCGTGAAGCGCTGGATGATATCCTGAAGCCTGAAAATATGCTGAGGCCGGGCAGGTCAAAAAATCTTAAATAGATCGTCCGGTCACATTTTGTGGATACGTACCATCTAAACTAATGGCTGTTTTTCAATATCTCGACAAGCCTTTCCGGGTAGTTCGTGATGATGCTGTTCACGCCGAGACCGATTAATCGTTTCATCTCTTCAGGCTCATTGACAGTCCAGACATGCACTTCCTTATTGTTGGCATGTGCTTTACCCACAAATTCTTTATCAACGAGCTTGTATTTTACGCTCAGCAAATCGACATTCGCAGTGAACACATCGATGTCTTCAGGCATCTTCGAAAAGATATATCCGGCTCTGATATCCGGATTCAGTTTTTTCACTTTATCAATTGCTGAAAAATCGTGCAGCAAGATAATGATACCGTCACTGGTCTCCTGAACATCCAGTTCTGCAAAATCGGCGCCTGCTTCCACGGCCTTCAGCATGGCGCTAATCGTATTCTCAGGTGTCGTTCCCGTGGCGCCTCGGTGCGCAGTTACGATAACCGCTGGACGTTGCTGATCGCATGTCCAGATGAGTAGAGGGACTA
>JAZBPW010000183.1:0-11890 GCA_036351795.1 Candidatus Zhuqueibacterota bacterium
GCTATTCTGAGGTAGATATAGTTGGGACCGTATCGATGATCCGCGATTCTGCCTTCACTGAACGTATTCGTACCCTCATCGAGCCAGGATTCTTCAAATTCATTGGATGCCACCAGTCCGTACCAGTAATTGTGCCCATATTCATGGATCGTCACCAGTTCAGGACTCAACGCTTTCGGTGTCCCTACGAGCGGAGAACCACCGGTGAAAAATGTGGGGTACTCCATCCCGGCTGTTGAACCTGCACCAGAAGCCGGATCCACGATCGTTATGTTTTCGTAAGGGTATGAACCGTACCAAAGTCCGTAATACTTGATCGCTGTTTGTATGGATTCCAGATAACGCTCTGTGTAATGGCGGTGATAGGGTTGAATGAGAAGCCTGATATCGATATCGTGTAGTTCAACAGCCGGGAATGGCAGATCAAAGAGCTCTGCATAGTACTGCGTTTCTGCCGGTTTGACGTGCTCTGAGGCTTTGAAAACATGATTGATCTCTACAAAGTCCGGATCCGCTGTCCATGCGAAATCATGGACGCACTCCTGATAGAAGCGGTACGAGGTTGTGACGCCTTTATGGCTGCGGTCCTTTAGCCTGCCTGTGGCGCCAACGATGAAATTCTGCGGTACCGTGATAGTAACATCGTATGTGCTGAAATCTGAAAAAAATTCGCCTGTCGCATGGTATTGATGACAATTCCAATAGCCTCGTTCAGAAAAACGCGTTCCTTGCGGCTCATAGACACCGAGCTTCGGAAACCACTGAGAGATGAGATAATAATCATTATGTCGCCCGATACGCGCACCCACTTTCGGTACTTTGAGTGTAAATTGAATATCCAGCGTAATAGATGCCCCTGGCCGGATGGGCTGGGGCAGTCCGAGCTCAACCACAGTCCGGTCTTCCGAATTGTTGTCATCAGGTTGAACATATCGAAGCGAGTCAATCAGCGAATACAAGCCTGAAACTGAAATCTTGTCGATTTCGATCCAACCAGTATCGTCATCGTCACCCGAACCCATATAGCCTCTCATCAGCGGTGTTACCTCGCGCATGAAGGTTGAGGATTCATTCCGGAATGCATTGACGTAAAGATGGAATTGCATTTCACGAATGATATCCCGGGACGTGTTCTTCCAGACAATTGTTTCGCTGGCAATGACCAGATTCTGTTGTGGAAATAGCTCACAATCGATTTCATATCGTGAAATCTGCTCACAGGGCATAGCCTCGCTGAAAGCAGGTAACAGCAATGTCGTCATGAACAAGGCCAGATAAGCAGCAAGCTGATTGCTATTTTCAGTTTTTATGTGCATATGGTAGAAATGGAAGAAAAGAAAAAGGCCTTAATTTTATGTGGGAAAGAAAGGAGGTAAAAAACCCACGAAACTAAGGCCTTTAAATTAAGATACATTAAACACAGTTCTATTCAATTAGTTCCATAAAATAGTATTCTTGATGATTTTTTTTATTTGCTTCCTAAATTATTGATAAATAATTAATTAAAATAATAAAATACTCGTTTTGAAAAAAATATTCTCAAAAATTTAGATGAAAATTTACAACAAAAAAAAGTAAAAGGCAAGTATTTTTTTTAAGATTTGACACATGCGTGTTGCGCCAATAATATCGCCTTTTTGAGATGCTGAAGGTCAATTTTTCTGAACTGCACAGGAAAAAAATCTTGCAAATGAGGAAAAAAATAACTATATTTTCAGCTTATCGTTATGCTTCGTACAGTGAAGATATGCGTCATAATACCGGCATACAACGCTGAAAAGCATCTCAGCGATGTGATCAATAACATCCGGGCCTCCTTCAGCGGCACAGTCATTGTTGTCGATGATGGATCATCCGATGGCACGAAAGTCGTTGCGGAAAATGCCGGGACTATCGTTCTTTCACATAGGCAAAATCTCGGCAAGGGTGCCGCACTGAAGACAGGCTACGGCTATGCAATCCGGTGTAACTGCAGTGCGGTGATCACGATCGATTCCGATGGTCAGCATGATCCGGTTATAATTCCCTTGCTGATAGACGCTTATCAGCGAGGCGACAAAAAGATCATTATCGGTTCGAGAATGCATGAGACAGGCACAATGCCGTTTCATCGAAAATTGAGCAATAAGATCACGTCCGGTATGATCTCGATGCGCATCAACAGGCGAGTATCGGACAGTCAGTCCGGATTTCGATTGATTGATGTGGACGTGCTGAAGCGGATCAAGCTGTCCACGAGCCACTTCGATACAGAGTCCGAATTGCTGTTGAAAGCTGGTCTGCATGGTTATCATATCTCTGAAATTCCGATAGCCTCGAAATACAGCGATGAGTCCAGTTCAGTGCGTCATTTTCTCGATACCTGGCGATTCGTCAAATTGTACTTTACCAGCATGGCATGGTGAGCATGGATAATTACGAAAAAGAGCGCGAACGAATGGTAGAAGATCAGCTTCTGAAGCGCGGTATTACTGACGAAAACGTGATACGCGTCATGCGAACTGTAGAACGGCACCGTTTTGTTAACGAGAAGAAGAGGCACAAGGCGTATCATGATTCTCCGGTCGCTACGGACTGTTCACAGACGATCTCTCAGCCGTATATGGTCGCCTTGATGACGCAGTTGCTCGACCTGAGCGGGGTAGAAAGGGTCCTTGAAATAGGCACCGGAACCGGATATCAGACTGCCATACTTGCGGAGTTGAGCCACTATGTGTTTTCCATCGAAAGGCATCAAAAACTTGCTGAGAATGCGCGTTCGCTGTTAGTGGAGATGGATTATCATAACGTTGATATTCGTGTCGGAGACGGAACAATGGGACTGGCAGAGGAGGCGCCCTTCGATGCCATCCTGGTGACGGCAGGAGCGCCATCGGTCCCGCACGAATTCATAGAACAGCTGGTCGACTATGGAAGGCTTGTCATACCCGTGGGCTCTGCGTTTCAGCAGGAGTTAAGACTGGTTTTAAAGAGGGGAGACTCTTACATCGAAAAAGCGGTTTGCGGTTGCGTTTTTGTACCGTTGATCGGCGCCAGAGGTTGGGATAAATAATAAGGAAACAGCAAGATAGACAATATTGCACTGAATCAGAAAAAAACGGTCGTTCGCCGGCTTTATGATTGGGTCCTGCACTGGGCCGAAACACCTTACGGCACGTTGGCGCTTGTTCTGTTACCATTCGCCGAATCATCTTTTTTCCCTGTGCCGCCGGATGTATTGCTGATCGCATTGGCAATTTCATTACCCAGAAGATCGTTGTACTACGCCGCGATATCAACGGTGGCATCGGTCACAGGGGGAATTCTGGGCTATTATATCGGAATCGGACTGATGGAAGCGATCGGATGGAAGATCATCCATTTCTACCATGCAGAGGAATTATTTAATCAGCTTTTTCAGACATTCCAGCGTTATAATTTCTGGGCGGTGCTTACGGCTGCAGTCACTCCCATTCCATACAAGGTTTTCACAATATCGGCGGGAGCAGCCAGGGCAGATTTTCTGACCTTTATGATGGCCTCTGTACTCGGTCGCAGCATTCGTTTTTTTGCAGTTGGAACTTTAATCTATTTTTTTGGTGAGAGAATAAAGGCGTTCATTGATAAGTATTTCAATCTGTTGTCCGTCATCTTTGTCGTACTATTGATCGGCGGTTTCATCGTAATAAAATATGTTTTTTAGCATTCTCGAATCTTTGTGATCCTCAATACATGCGACAGGATCACAGGTACATATCAGTTACATTCGGGGCGTAGCGCAGCCCGGTCAGCGCGCCTGCTTCGGGAGCAGGAGGCCGGAGGTTCAAATCCTCTCGCCCCGACTAGAAACATTTGATTGCCTGCCTGAGTGATGAAAGTCTCATTGGAATCGTCGCACGGCAGCTGATCTTTTGATTACGTTGTTATCTTTTTGCATTGATAACAATATAATGCATTACACTGCACGCAGTCAGCGTATCCTGCTTCATCCAAATGTCATAAATTTGCAGGATAGAAACATATATGTATAGACCCCTTCAACCATTCTTTTGTAAAATTTTCTTCGTTTATTTATATCACATTTGTATATCAATATTGACTGGAGGATGCGCAATATGAATAATGGCATTTTCAATATCCCGACGCCTTCAAACGAACCAATTTTATCCTATGCGCCGGGTAGCGTAGAAAAGAGAGAGCTGAAAGAGAAATTAGCCGAACTCAGGGCGAAAGAGATCGAAATCCCCATCATCATCGGCGGTAAAGAGATCCGGACGGGCAATTTGGCGGAATGCAGGCCACCGCATGAGCACTCACATCTACTGGCGAAATATCATAAAGCCGGCGAGAAAGAGGTGCAAATGGCCATTGAAGCCGCAATGTCGGCTCGTGCGGAATGGGCGGCGATGCCCTGGGAGGCAAGAGCAGCCATTTTTCTGAAAGCCGCTGAATTGCTGGCGACAAGCCACCGGGCGACGCTGAATGCTGCGACGATGCTGGGTCAGAGTAAAACGGTATTCCAGGCTGAAATCGATTCTGCCTGTGAGCTCATCGATTTCTGGCGCTATAATTCATACTACATGCAGCAGATTTATCATCAGCAGCCCGAATCTTCACGCGGTTGCTGGAATGTCGTCGAACAGCGTCCTCTGGAAGGATTTATTTTTGCCGTGACTCCTTTCAACTTCACATCCATTGCCGGAAACCTGCCGACATCACCCGCGTTGATGGGTAATGTCGTGCTTTGGAAACCAGCATCTTCTGCGGTATACGCGGCCCACTTTCTGATGGAACTTTTCAAAGAGGCCGGTCTGCCTGACGGCGTCATCAATATGATACCGGGCCCCGGCGGCTCCGTCGGCACTCCCGTGATGTCCAGCAAGCATCTCGCAGGTGTTCATTTTACAGGATCCACGGCTGTTTTTCAGAACATGTGGAAGACAGTCGGCGGAAACATCGATCAGTACCTGACATATCCACGCATTGTGGGGGAGACCGGTGGCAAGGATTTCATCTTCGCGCACGGTTCCGCGGATGTTGACGTACTCGTCGCTGCCATCATCAGAGGCGCATTCGAATATCAGGGACAGAAATGTTCGGCCGCCTCACGCGCATATATACCAGATTCTATCTGGCCGGATGTAAAAAAGGGCCTGGCCGATAAACTGAATAAGGTGAAAATGGGTTCACCCGAGGATTTCACGAATTTTATGTGCGCCGTCATCGATCGCGCTGCGTTTGATACCATCACAGAATATATCGATTACGCCAAAAAGTCCGACGATGCAGATATTATTCTTGGTGGGAATTACGATGATTCTGAAGGGTACTTCATAGAACCAACCGTGGTCGTTGCAAAGGATCCGCATTTCCGTCTGATGGAGGAAGAGATATTCGGACCGGTGATCACACTTTATGTTTATCCTGAAAATGCATATGAAGAGACACTTGATCTGTGCGACAAGACTTCACCATACGCACTTACAGGAGCTATTATCGCCCAGGATAGAGCCGCCGTAGTGAAGGCAACAGAGATGCTGGTGCATGCAGCTGGTAATTTCTATATCAATGACAAACCAACGGGCGCTGTCGTCGGCCAGCAACCATTTGGTGGTTCCAGAGCATCAGGAACAAATGATAAGGCCGGCAGTATGATTAATTTGCAAAGATGGGTCACGCCACGGACGATAAAGGAAAACTTCATTCCACCCGCGGATTTTGCCTATCCGCATATGTTGGAAAAATAAGTCCGTCTGTTTGTGCTGTGAAAACAGGATGATAGATCGTCCATGCGTGAACCGGGTACGTCAATTAAACTAATAGGAGTAAAGATGAAGATTCTAAAAATTATCCTTTTGATAGTTGTGATCCTTATCGCCCTGTTCCTGTTGGTGGCGCTTTTTCTCCCCAATGCATACACCGTCGACCGGTCTATTGTGATTAACAAACCGGTTGATGAGGTCTATAGCTATATCGCTGATATGAATAATAGAGCGGAGTGGGATCCATGGATCGAGAGAGAGCCCGATGCCATGAATACATTCACCGTCGGTGACAGCACTGGTGTCGGTTCTGTGTGGGAATGGGAAGGTAAAGAGCTGGGCAAGGGCTCGCTGAAAATGATCGCGGCCGAATGGAACAAGTCCATTGAATCGGAATTGCAATTCACGGAGCCACAGGTCATGAAATCCAAAATCTACTGGACATTCGAGCCCGTGCAGGACGGCACAAACGTGACATGGTCCTTTGCCGGGGATCTGTCATACCCTGTGGAGCGTTATTTCGGGCTGATGATGGATAAAATGATGGGACCGGATTTTGAAAAGGGACTGAAAAATATCAAGGCAGCCCTGGAAAAAGAGTGAAAATTTTCAATAAATTATGAGCTATTTTTGATTGATTTGACAACCGAAAGACTGTCGGCGCGCGTATAGCGTGAAGGCAGTCTTTTTTTATTCTAACGTTTTGATCGTGAAATCTGTGGGATTCAGTCGCTTGAGTGTCACTTTGGCTTCATCAAAGAGATTCATCACGAGATTGAAGTCATCCGGATAATCGCTTCCAATGACGATGCGTTTTATACCTGCATTCACGATCATTTTCGCGCATATAATGCACGGACTGTGCGTGCAGTATAGCGTAGAGCCGTTGATGTTCACCCCGTGAACGCCGGCCTGTATTATCGCGTTCTGTTCGGCGTGGATTGCCCGGCAAATTTCGTGTCTCTCACCCGACTTTATTTTCAATTGATCTCTGAGACAGCCCAATGTCATGCAATCGTCGATGCCCTTGGCCGCACCGTTGTAGCCCGTTGTCAGCACCTGCCTGTCTTTGACAAGAATAGCGCCCACATGATGCCTGAGGCAGGTTGATCGCTCTGCCACCAGAAATGCCATTTTAATGAAGTATTTATCCCAGCTTGGTCTCATTCTTCTCTATTTCCTTGATAATTTTGTCGATTTTCGCTTGAAGTGTGGTCAGGTCTCCGTCATTGAAAATTGTATAATCGGCGAGCGCCATGCATTGATCGATGTTTTGTGCAATCCGGTTCCTGCTCTTCTCCTTGTCCTCGGCCGCCTGGAAATCCTCGATACTGTCAGCGTTTTCAACCCGGCCACGTCCTTTCGCCCTGATGTAGCGGATTTCAATCGGCGCATCGATGGAAATCAATCTGAATTCGGGCAGGTGCCGCAAAGACTCTACTTCGGACACATTTCGAATGCTATCGATCACCGCATTGCCATCGCATAAATCGTCGATGATCTTGTCAGCTAACGCGGAAGGTCCGAATTTTGAACGCAACTCGTTGCCTACGCGCCGCAAATTGTCTCGACTGTGTTCGAGCCCTCGTTTCGAAAGTTCATCCCGGATGACATCGGATAGAGAGTAATATCTGAATCGCCGTGAGGTAAGGTAATTGACAATGCTTGTTTTTCCGGACGCATTGGTGCCTGTGAGTCCCAGTTTCATAACTTGGAAATTACGAAAAACATAAATAACAAGCAAGCAAAATATGTATATTAATTGTTACAAAAATTGTCAATCATTGGAATAAAAATTGCAAGTAAGAGAGATTAACTCAATGCAACATATACGTGGTGTGAGAGTTGCTTTGATAATATTTTACAATGCAATAAAAAACAATAAGTTGACATTATATTAATAATGCATGCCGGACTTTACAATTGGTCGAAATCAGGTCAATTGTATCACGAAAGGAGTCATTTTGATACAAAAAATCACTGTACTCTGTCTTTTGCTGTCAGCCACAGCATTTGGCGCGGATAAGTACTTCAATGCAGATAATTATCTGGAAAACAACAACTATTCGATGGCCGCGCGCGAATATGACAATATCGTCGAATCGGACGGCGGTGTGGCGATGAGCGATGATATTCGCGCATTGACCGGTAGTTTAATATCGCATTATATGCTGCAGGATTATGAGAGATCTTTTTCGGTGTGCAAGCGCGTCCTGCGGCTCGATTCATATAACAGCGCTGCGATTCTTTACTCCGGGCTGAATCTTGAGGCACAGGACAATCGACCTGTTGCAGCCAAAATATTGCGCTATTACACCGTTCTGCCGAAATCAGATCCCTATCGAAGACTTATCAAGGTCAAGTATGATCAACTAACCGTTTCAGACGTAGAGGTCCAGGTACGCAAAGCAATTGATGCAGAAAAAAAGTTGAAAGCACCGCTGTTGTCCGATAACTCCCTTGTTTTTTTATTTTTGTCACCGGAAAGGGATGACGCCAAATGGAATAATTTCGGCAGGGCATATACACAGCTTCTTGTCGAGGATCTCTCCTCATTTTCAGATCTGAAGGTCGTCAGCATCGAACAGGTTAATGCTCTGATCTCTGTCCTGGAAGCACAGCCGTACCAGCTTCTCAATGAAAACGTCATGCGGCGTATCGCCCGTGTATTTCAATGCAGATACATTGTCGGAGGGTTCTATAATGCAACTGCATCCAATGCGCTGGACATTGATCTTGAATTCATCGATCTGCAGCAGGCACAAAATACAGATAAGCTTGAGTTTACATCAGAACTCGATGATTTTTACAAGTTGAAGAAAGAGATCCTGAAAACACTGCTGAACGCAATGGATGTCACCGTATCGCGAAGGGATGTCAGGAGGATCAATACAGTAGCGACCAGGAAGATCGACGCTTTTCTCGCTTACAGTAATGCGCTTTACGCGTATGAAAATAACAATTTCGGTCAATCTCAGTCGTATCTTGGAGAGTCGCTGAAGATGGACTCGCGATTCGATATGGCAAAGGAGCTCTCCGGTATTGTGGATGCGCTGATCATCATCGCGAATAATGATCTGGCATCGTATCATGTCAAGTCCAGGCAGTATCGCAGCGCCTATTCAATGGGCGAGATGACGTCACTTTCACGGGAACGACTGAACAACATGTCCATGAACCTTGACCTTGGTTATCTACCGGGCAATGAGTCCAGAAACGGCGCCAGCGGCGTCTACATACCGGATATCATTGAACCAGTGAAACTGGGTGAACCACCGAATCCTCCCGGAAACTAGTATGAATCATTTATACTAAACGCAGTCTGCGCTGTGCTTACTTTGAAGGGGCGGCTGAGAGTTTGGAGTGCTTAATAACATTGAATTAATCTCCGAGGTGATAGATGAGCAAAATACGCAAGTCGATATTTTTACTGCCAGCCATGATGTTGCTTTTATATACACTTGTGAACGCGCAGAATAACGTACCCGCCATCAATAATCTGACTGCTGATCAGAGAGCGGGCAGCAATCTGATCGATATCCATTTCGATCTGTCCGATTTGGATGGAGAATTGCTGCTGGTGCGCATCAGCATTACGAATAACGGGATTGTGATCAACACCCCCAGTCTCTCGGGGGATGTCGGCTTTAACGTTTCAGCGGATACCGGTAAGCATGTTATTTGGGATGCCGGTGCAGATTATTTCGATCAATTCGGTGAATATGTTGTGGTCAAAGTGGAAGCCAGCGATGCGCTTTCTGATGCAGTGGCTTACAGCGATCCTTTCACTGTAGATACCAGAATCGATAAACCACCTGTGGCCGGATGGCAGGTCGTCACCGATTCCGGCCGTTCATACAACGAAAATATTCTCATTGACAATGATGGACGCATTTGGTGCTTTTATCTGCGCTCTCCGGGAAGCCATCAGCCGGTCTACATGAAAGTAATCGATTCTGACGGATACGTCATAAAATCTGAGCATATCATCAGTCGGGCATCGGCTCTCGTCAGCGATGAAAAACAAACTATCAGAGCACTCCTCAATCCGAAAACAGAGGATATCTGGGTTGTCATTCAGGGCAGTCAGGAGGGCACGCATACAGGCCATTTCATGATATTCGACGAGTTGATGAATGTAAAAAAGGATTCAACCGTGATCCCGGCATCGGATCACGTGATTGCTCCCAAGGTGGCTGCCGACAGCAGCGGGACCATGTGGTTTTCCTGGCATACGGATACATCCAGTGCCGGCTCCCGGGGCGCTTATATTTCATGCAGCTCTTCGGGCGAATTCGATCCTGCAGGCGCATCCTATTTCACTGATTTCAGTTATGTGATCAATACAGATATCGCGATCGATTCAAATGACAATATATGGTTCCTTTACGAGCGGAATGAAGAGGCAGGATACATCATTTATGATACCGAAAAGGCACTCATTGGAACCGATATCTACTCAACCGAGCCATTGGAATACGATGCGCGGAAATCGATTCTCGCTGACCACCGCAACAACACCGTCTGGGCACTGCAGAAGAATGTCAACACAGAATTTTACAGATTGAATGGATTCGATATCCAGCCGGCAGCAAATTTCGGTGGGATCAATCTCGCCGGAGAAAGCACGTTTTTTATCAATGAAAACAAAAGGCTTGAGCTCGTACGCTACAATTCAGGCGAAAAGGCCTATGAGAACAGTGTGTACAGCGCTGTCAATGGTGAAGTCAGTCAGTCCTGGTCGACGCTCTTTTCGGATCTTCCCTCTCCGGGAGCTGTTTATGACTACGCGGCATACAATCCGGCATTTCCGAACCTGAAGGCTTACCTGGTGAAAACCGATGAGGCTATGACGAAAGTGAAGCTAACAGACGTGATACCGGAATCAATTACCCTGGCCTTATCCAGAGATAACATCGACTTCGGGAATGTCGGGCTGGATACTTCCAAAACCGAGCATCTCACTATTTACAATACCGGCAACTCCACGCTCAGTGTTAACGATATGTTCACGACAAATTCGCATTACACCCTGGACAAGACGTCGCTGTCCATCGAGCCGCAGGATTCGGCCCAGGTCGCAATCACTTTCATACCAACAGACCTCCAGATTGTATCATCGAACCTGAAAATCTACACCAATGCCGTGGAGTCCATTCAGACGGTTCCACTTGTCGGCGAAGGCTATGAACGGATCTGGCGCATTGCGGTGTCCCCGGATACTCTGGATTTTGATTCGCTGGGTGTCGGCTATCAGACGAACCGGTCTTTCTCCATTAACAACACCGGTACAGAATTTGCATCCATTCGTTCGATTTCGGTCAACCAAATCCAGTTCAGCGTGGATGACTCTCCCTTTTCAATATCCGCCGGTGAGTCCCGGAATGTGCAAGTGCGCTATACACCACAGTTCGTGGGACTGAGTACAGGCCGTGCGCTGATCACAAGCAATGCGGAATCAGCAGTTGACTCCGTGATACTCATGGGGGTCGGTACAGAGACAGTGTGGTCGTTGCGGACGAATCCGGACACAGTCGATTTCGACCTCGTTCCCATCGGCTATACGGACGTGGACACGTTTGTCATTGTTAATACAGGAACTGAGCCTTTTGATGTGGACAGCATCAGTGTCGACAATGAACACTTTGATGTGAATGAAAAGTTCGGCTATTCAATTGAGGCAGGCGATTCACATTTCGTCCAGGTGGCATTTTCCCCGACACACACAGAGCCTATCCAGGCCCGGGCCGTCATACTAACAGAACCTGAAATTACGGGTCTCCATGTATCATCGCTGAGCAGCTCAAGTCAACGCAGCAACGAAGACAATGTGGTGACGCTCTCCGGTATCGGTTTCTATCTCAACGCATCGAAAATAGAGATCACGCCCCGTTCGCTGGATTTTGACAGTGTTCAGACAAAGAGTTCAAAGACACTCACCGTCAATGTGAGGAATTCAGGTTCCGAGCTTCTCTCGGTGACGAACATCGTGGTTGATGACAATCAGTTCTCAATCGAAAATAATGACGTCAGCTTCAATTTGCTCACCGGGGAATCCAGAGAGGTTGGTATTGTATTTACACCATTGTACGGACTTGCTGCCAATGCAGAGGTTGTGTTCTATTCAAATGATCCCATAGATAATCAGC
>JAZBPW010000184.1:0-3774 GCA_036351795.1 Candidatus Zhuqueibacterota bacterium
GACGATCAGATCGACAGACTCGGGAAAATCGTTCGCAAGCCTGTCACCAACTGAACCGCAACCGTAAATACTCATTATGACCAGAATGAATGTCAAATGATATAACTTCCTCATATTGTACCTCCTGTTATCTCCTTGAAATCTAAATTATACATCTGCTTCTCCCCCGACATTCAGGATGATCTTCAGATATTTTTCAGGTTCATTCTCCAGCAGCTCGAACGCGCGCTGCGCATCGCTTGCATGCAACACTTTCGAAATGAGCACATCCGGTTTGAGAGCATCTTCATTCAGATACCGGATCGCATCGCTGAACTCGCCGTGACTCACGCGTGAAGCGATGATCTTCGCTTCTTTCCAGATCAGCTCCTGCATCACCACAGGCGCAGGTTCGTCCGACAGTCCGAGTACACAGACCGTACCAGCGCCGCGAATGCTCTGGATGCACCCACGCACCGGATTGGGACGACCGTCCACATGCTGCGCGTGCCCCACAGCCTCGAATGCAACATCCACGCCCCGACCTTCTGTATTTTCCCGAATAATCGCCAGAGGATCGTCCTTTTTCAGATTGATCGGCACGACGTTGGGAAAGCTGTCCGCCGCACGTTTCAGCCTGCTGTCCAGTATATCGACCATGAATATCACGCCGCCGGTTACAACTCGCGCCGCCTGCAGGATACAGTGCCCGATACGCCCGGTTCCCCAGATGACGGCGGTATCATTTCCCTTCAATCCGGCGCGTTTACAGGCGTGAAAACCGATGGACAATACTTCGATGAGCGCAGCATGTTTCAGTGAGATGTGAGGCGGCAGTTTGTAAAGCATACTTTCTTTGGCGACAACACGTTCGCCGAATCCGCCGTCCATATCGATGCCGAGCAGCTTCAGCGATGTACAGGCCGGGTAGTGCCCCCTTTTGCATGCGGCGCATTCGCCGCACCAGATGATCGGATCGACAGTGACCTGATCACCGACAGAATAACGATTTACCCTCTTGCCGACGGAGACGACAGTGCCCGAAAATTCATGTCCCGGCACAAATGGCGGTTGCGTGCGCGGATGGAAATCACCCTTGAAAATATGCATATCCGATCCGCATACGCTGGCGTAGGCCACTTTAACCAGCACCTGATCGTCGTTTACAACAGGTTCAGCGACATCCTGCCATTCGATCTTTCCATATTCCGATAATACAGCAGCTTTCATTTTTTAATCTCTGAAAAAATAGGTAAGGCAAATTAAGCTTATAATTAAAACAAAATAATCAACTAAATCAAGGATTTTCTTGGGACATTCTATTTTAGTATAGCCATTTTCATGGCTACATTCAAAAAGCGACACACTCAACAACGATTTTAATAGCCGATCAAAACGACGCATTTTTATCACGACTGATGGGTACATCATAACGATTCTCTCTGAATGATAAAACTAAAATCACAGCGCATACCGAAACATTCTACCTCCTCGAGCGTTTTAAGATGCATACCTAATTTTTAATCAAGCCAATCAGGAGGCATATCATGTCAAGATCATTACAATTTACTTTATCAAAGACTATATTAGTCTTATTTATCTTGTTTCAAAGCAACCTGTTTGCTCAAACCGATATTTCATCGAAAGATCTGCTGGGTGCCATGGGAAAAGTTCAGAACTATGAGATCAGTGTCGACAATGTCATTCAGGTGGATGTGGGTTCAGCGGGTGCGAATCAGACATGGGATTTTCGCAATGTCACGTTCGAGCCGTTGATCGGCCGGGTCGAATTTCTCGATCCGGCTCAAACGGCGTTTGCAGGAGAGTTCCCAGAGGCGAATCTCGCGCAAAAGATCAACATGGCGGATGAACAGGAGATCGATATCCTTAATTATTATCAGATCGAAAGCCAGCTGTTTATCCATTCCGGGCTCGCTGGATACAATTCGGAAAATCCTTTAGACTCCTCTTATGTTCAGGTGTTCGATGACACTGTGGCTACTCTGCCCATGATGTATCAAAATACATGGACGACTGTAAGCGCCGATACATTTGGTTTATTTCCGGTGACAGCAAGCATTACCATCGACACAACGGTGCACACGATCGATGCATGGGGTACGGTGCGACTTCCCATGGGTGATTTTCAGTGCCTTCGATTGAGAAATGATGTCAAGTCGGAGACCTATACCGTATTTAACGGCGTCAAATTCCCGCTCGGTACCGAGACATCTATCGATTACGTCTGGATCGCGAAGGACCATTTTCAGGTTGCCGGTGTCGAGAGCATGGATGGTGAAACCGATCCGAATTTCAGCCAGGCATCCTATTTTCAGCGATTGACGACTGTGCAGACGGCTGTATCAGACCGGAATCCGGACAATCAAATGCCCACAGGATTTCATCTGTTACAGAACTACCCGAACCCTTTCAACAGCGCCACGAAGATCACATTTTCGGTTCCCGACGCCGCCCGTGTCACCATTCAGGTTTATGATCTGAACGGCAGACTGGTCGCGACGCTGATCGATGATGTGATGCCGGCAGGGATGCATTCTCAGATATTTGAAACGGACAACCTGGCCAGCGGGACCTATGTTTACAAAATGCGAGCCGGAGATTTCACTGAATCACGCAAGATGCAGTATTTGAAGTAGGTCGATAGCTGTTTAGCGGTTTAGGGCTTCAGACGTTTAGCAGTTTAGGCTTTTATGCGCTTTTTCCCAACACGCAGGAATGACATCGGCGAAAAGAAGGTGTCGTACACCTCCACGGTGTGCGACACCTTGTCGCCAAACATTATTCCAGCGCATTACAACACTCCGGGAATCATGTTATCCTGTCCATTTTTTTCTCCGCGATCTCGGCGTCCTCTGCGGTTTAATATGATATCAATCCCGGGGCTCTAAATTGGTAAAAGAGATTTCCTTCGACTTCGCTCATGCCTCGACTCCCAGACTGTGTGAAAACAGGAGCCGATTTTGCCCAAAAAATATTAGTCAAGCTGTTAGAGTTGTTAATTTGTTTAATTTTTACTAGATTTAACAGTTAAGAGCCCAAATATTTCAATTGAAACAAAAAATAATGGTCTATTGACCATCTTTTTAGCATATTGATCAGTTCTTTGACATCAAAGATGTTTAATACACGTTTGATATTATAACAAAGCATAGTGAGGCTCATCTCTCCGGTCACTTTTTCAAATCCGCGAGTGAGGAAATATCCTTGATCCATCCAATGTTTGATAGTACCAAATGGATGTTCAACCAATTCCTTACGTTTTTCTACATAATAGGGATTTTCTTTGACTCGCTGTTCCATTTCCTCGATTAAGTGCTCGTTAATACCTCGACGAATGTAGCGGTTGCCTCGTTTGTCCCCCATACATCGGGGACGAAGTGTACAATTTTTACAATCAGCACAGAGATAGACTTTTTGATTTTTCCTTTTTTTCCAGTTTGTCTGTCTGGAATAATTCAATTTCTTGTTTGCCGGACAAATATAACAGTCGGCATCAGAATCATAGCTGAAATCGGCTTTGCTGTATAGTTGATCTTTCCCTTCGGTTGATTTAACTTTTGGCTTAGGAATGTAACAGGTAATTTGGTTTTGTTCACATATAGCAACTTCAGTTTCGTTATGAAAGCCGGCATCACCAGTGGCTTTCAGGGATGGCACATCCAATACGTCCTTGGCTTTAATAGCCATATTCGAAAATTGATTTCTGTCGTTAATGGCATTGGTTACATCAAAATCAGCAATCAGCTTATGTTTGTCATCGGTCGCTATCTCAAC
>JAZBPW010000185.1:0-12481 GCA_036351795.1 Candidatus Zhuqueibacterota bacterium
CAAGATCGATTCCAGGGGTCCCGTGCTGTTCAGTCAGAAGCGTGTCGGCAAGGATGAAAAGATATTCACGATCTATAAATTCCGGTCAATGGTTCAGAACGCGGAAAAATTGACCGGACCGGTGTGGGCGGAGAAGCGGGATCCGCGTATCACGCGAGTCGGTAAAATAATGCGAAAACTGCGCCTGGACGAGATCCCGCAGTTCATCAATGTGCTGTACAATGATATGAGTCTGGTGGGACCGCGACCCGAACGCGCGTATTTCGTCGATAAACTCAAGCGGCATATCCCGCTGTACACACGGCGGCTTCGCGTTAAACCGGGAATCACCGGCTGGGCGCAGATTAAAGGCGGCTATGACGACACCATAGAGAATGTAAAGAAAAAGCTGGAATTCGATCTGTTCTATATTGAGAACATTTCGCTGCGAATGGATCTCAAAATAATTTTGAATACAATATACATCATGATTGCCGGTAAAGGCCATTAATGATACCCGAGGAGTTGATATGTTAGATATGAAATATATCCGGAACAACGTGGAAGCGGTAAAAAAAGCGGTTCGCCTGAAAAAGGAGCATGCCGATATAGATGGGTTAATGGCGCTCGATGCCGAACGACGGGGGATACTCGCTGAGGTCGAGCAGCTGAAACACCGCAGGAACACCGTATCGGAAGACATCGCGAAACTCAAGAAAGAGAAGCAGGACGCGTCCAAAGTCATCGCGGAGATGAAAGAGGTGTCCAACAGGATCAAGGAGATGGATGAGGTCGTCAAGGAGAAAGACGATCAAATATTTCAGCTGCTCAGCGGTATACCGAATATCCCGCACGACAGCGTGCCGATCGGTGATTCCGAAGCGTACAACGCGGAGATCAAGAGCTGGGGTAAGCCGGCGAAGAAAGATTTTACGCCCAAACCGCATTGGGAAGTCGGTGAGGCATTGGACATCATCGATCTCAAAGGCGGTTCGCAGGTCGCAGGATCATCGTTCATCAACTACAAAGGGCTGGGTGCGAAACTGCAGAGATCACTTATTACCTTCATGCTGGATCTGCATATCGAGAAGCATGGTTACACGGAAATGTATCCGCCCTATCTTGTCAACCGGCAATCGATGTTCGGAACCGCACAACTGCCCAAGCTTGAAGAGGATATGTATTTCATCAATGAGGATGATCTCTTTCTCATTCCAACAGCCGAAGTACCGGTGACGAACCTGCTCGCTGGACAGGTACTGCAGGGCGAGGAGCTACCGGTTTATTACACAGCCTATACACCATGTTTTCGCAGGGAAGCCGGGGCCCACGGCAAGGATACACGCGGATTGATACGCGTGCATCAGTTTGACAAGGTCGAGATGGTGAAGTTTGTCGAACCTTCCACCTCATACGATGAGCTTGAAAAATTATTAGGCAATGCGGAAGAGGTGCTGCAACTTCTTGAACTCCCATACCGTGTGCTCTCTCTCTGTACGGGCGATCTGAGTTTTGCCGCGGCAAAATGCTATGATATCGAAGTCTGGGCCGAAGGACTCGGCAAATATCTGGAGGTCTCTTCGTGCAGTAATTTCCAGGACTTTCAGGCGCGGCGGGCAAATATAAGATACAAACCGGATCAGAACGCCAAACCGGAATACGTCCACACGCTGAATGGTTCAGGCCTCGCATTGCCAAGGACGATGATCGCGATTATGGAGAACTATCAGACGGATGAAGGGACGATCATCGTCCCGGATGTGCTCAGGAAATATATGGGTGTGGATGTCATAAAATAGTCACTTCAGATCATGCAATCAGCGTACTGCGTTTGACCACAGATTGTTATCAGTGCATTGTTCACAATAAATATCAACTTTGCTGACGGTAGAGCCGGACGGATATTTGGCCGGTTGCTCTCGAGGCACAACACACGATCGATATCACAGGATCGGGATAGATATATATCGTATTATACAGGATGATATTGTAAAATGGATAAAGACAAAATCAAAAATTCGAAAAAAGAATGGGAGAAGCAATCTGTCGAGCCTTTGCTGGCGAAATATCCGGAAAGAAAGGATCCGTTTGTGACAGGCTCTTCAGAACCGATAGACCGGCTTTATACGCCGTCAGACATAACCGATGTGGACTATGTGGACGATCTCGGTTTCCCCGGAGATTATCCGTTCACGCGTGGTGTTCAGCCGACCATGTATCGAGGGCGGTTCTGGACAATGCGGCAATACGCGGGATTCGGCACTGCAACGGAGTCGAATAAAAGATATAAATACCTGCTTCAGCAGGGTCAGACAGGCTTGTCGGTCGCCTTCGACCTCGCGACGCAGATCGGGTATGATTCCGATGATCCCATGAGCTATGGAGAGGTCGGCAAGGTCGGCGTCGCAATCGACAGTCTCGCCGATATGGAGATCCTTTTCGATGGGATTCCGCTGGATAAGGTGTCCACATCGATGACGATCAATGCACCGGCGTCAGTGCTGCTTGCCATGTATATCGCGGTTGCTGAAAAACAGGGCGTGCCGCCTTCGGCCGTGTCCGGCACGATTCAAAATGATATTCTCAAGGAATATATCGCACGCGGCACCTATATTTATCCGCCGAAACCATCGATGCGACTGATCACGGATATATTTGAATATTGCGCCGGGCATGTGCCGCGGTGGAATACCATCAGCATCTCGGGGTATCACATCAGGGAGGCTGGTTCGACGGCGGCGCAGGAGGTTGGATTCACGCTGGCGAACGGTATCGCCTATGTGCAGGCCGCTCTGGATGCCGGTCTGGCAGTCGATAATTTCGCCGACCGGTTGTCGTTCTTTTTCAACGCGCATAATGATCTACTCGAGGAGGTTGCCAAGTTTCGTGCTGCAAGAAGATTGTGGGCAAGGATCATGAAGAATCGCTTCGATGCGAAAAAGAAGAAATCCCTGATGCTTCGGTTTCACACGCAGACTGCCGGATCCACGCTCACGGCGCAACAGCCGCAGAATAACATCGTTCGTGTGGCGATACAGACGCTCGCTGCCGTGCTCGGAGGGACGCAAAGCCTGCATACCAACAGCTATGATGAAGCGCTGGCGCTGCCTGCGGAACAGGCCGTCCGGATTGCGCTGCGCACGCAGCAGATCGTTGCTCATGAATCCGGTGTCGCCGACACCGTGGATCCATTAGCTGGATCGTACTACATCGAAAAGATGACGAATGAGGTCGAAAAAAAGGCCGCGGAATACATCGAAAAAATCGACGCCATGGGCGGTGTCGTCCAGGCGATCGAAAAAGGGTATATTCAACAGGAGATCCAGAACGCGTCATATCGCTTTCAAAAAGAGGTTGAAAACAATGAACGTATCATTACAGGAGTGAATAAATATACCAGCGAAGAGACTGATAAACCGGATCTGTTGCGAATCGACATGAGCGTTCAGGAGGCGCAGATAAAACGGCTCCAGGGCATGAAGCGCAAGCGCGACATGAACGCTGTGCATAAAGCGCTCACAGATCTGGAAAGTTCAGCGCGGAGCGATCGGAATGTGATGCCGGTGATACTCGATGCCGTGAAAGCGTACGCGACACTCGGAGAGATATGCAATGTATTGCGCGATGTTTTCGGTGAATATAAAGAGGCAGTTATATTCTAGTCGCAGAAAAGATAGATCTAAAGCGAGGATATCATGATCAAAAAAATAGACCACATAGGCATTGCCGTCAACAATCTTGAAGAACAGATGCACTTTTATGAGGATGTCCTGGGTTTGACATGCGAAGGCATCGAGGAGGTCGCCGATCAGAAGGTGAGAGTGGCGATCTTCCCGGTTGGAGAGGTGAGGATCGAGCTTCTCGAGCCGCTGTCCGAGGATAGTCCGATCGCGACGTTCATCGCAAAGCGGGGCACAGGCATCCATCACATGGCATACTGTGTGTCGGATCTGGATGGCACCTTGAAAAACTTAAAAGAGCGCATGATCCGGCTCATTGACGAAGAGCCGAGGATCGGCGCGGGCGGACATAAAATCGCATTTCTTCATCCCAAATCAACGGCTGGAGTATTGACAGAGATGTGCGAAGAGAGTGAGGAGAATCATGGAACGAATTGAAGCCAAATTGAAGGAATTGCTGGAAAAGCGCGCGAAAGCGCTTGTCGGCGGCGGTGAGGACCGGATCGAGCGACAGCATGAGAAAGGGAAGCTGACGGCACGGGAGAGAATTGAGCTTCTTCTCGATGACGGTAGTTTTGAAGAGTTCGATATGTTTGTCACCCATCGATGCACGGATTTCGGATTGGAGAAGCAGAAGTATCTGTCCGATGGCGTCGTGACTGGGTATGGAACAATCGACGGCCGGCTCGTGTACGTCTTTTCCCAGGATTTCACGGTGTTCGGCGGATCTCTGTCCGAGACTTTCGCCAAGAAGATCTGCAAGGTGATGGATATGGCGACGAAGAACGGCGCCCCCATCATCGGCCTGAACGACAGCGGTGGCGCACGTATCCAGGAAGGCGTTCTGAGTCTCGCCGGCTACGCGGACATATTTCTTAGAAATGTGATGGCATCGGGAGTCGTTCCCCAGATATCCGCGGTATTCGGTCCCTGCGCAGGTGGCGCGGTTTATTCACCTGCCATCACAGACTTTATCGTCATGTCCAAAGAGACGAGCTATATGTTCCTGACAGGGCCGAAGGTCGTGAAGACGGTGACCAACGAGGACGTCACTGTTGAGGAACTTGGCGGAGCGATGGTGCATAATCAGGTTTCCGGAGTCTCTCATTTCGCGGTTGAAAATGAACAGGAGGGGATCGGACTGATCCGGAAACTGGTCAGCTACCTGCCTCAAAATAACATGGAGGACGCGCCACTGACCGCCTCCAATGATCCGATCGACAGGCTGGAAGACGATCTCAACTATATCATCCCGCCGAGTCCGAATAAACCGTATGACATGCTCGATGTGATTCACGGCATCGTCGATGATGAAGAATTCCTGCAGGTTCAGCGATTATGGGCGCCGAATATCATCGTGGGCTTCGCGCGATTCAACGGGAGATCGGTGGGTATCGTCGCCAATCAACCGAACGCGCTCGCGGGTGTGCTCGATATTAACGCGTCGCGAAAAGGCGCGCGCTTCGTCCGCTTTTGCGATGCATTCAACATCCCCATCGTGACACTGGTGGATGTTCCGGGATTTCTGCCCGGAACCGGACAGGAATTCGGCGGGATCATCACGCATGGCGCGAAATTGCTGTACGCCTATGCCGAAGCCACTGTACCGAAGGTGACGATCATTACCCGAAAGGCGTATGGCGGTGCATACGATGTGATGAGCTCCAAGCATTTAAGAGGAGACATCAATTACGCGTGGCCCACGGCAGAGATCGCCGTCATGGGGCCGTCCGGCGCGATAGAGATTATTTACGGCAAGGAGATCCGTTCGGCCGATGATCCGAAGGAGGTCATCGAGAAACGCGAATCAGAATACAGGGCCAAATTTGCGACGCCATACACTGCCGCGAAACATGGCTTTATCGATGATGTGATCGAACCCAGGAATACCCGGTTCCGTGTGATCCGTGCCCTTGAAAGCCTCGCTAACAAACGGGATAACAATCCCCCTAAAAAACATGGAAACATACCGCTATAAGTGGAGCGATAATGGAACAAGGAATTAAAATTGCCATTCTTGGAGTGAGTATCGTCTTCGCGAGTCTTGCCACAATGTATCTGTGCATGTTGCTGTTTGTAAGACTTCTGGAGTATACCAAATCCAGGAAATTAATGCCGGAAACAAAGCGTCCCGGGGATGATCAGCGAATCACCGGAGAGGTGGTCACCGCAATCGCGTTGGCGCTTCAGCTGAGCCGCGAAGAATTCCACGATATGGAAGAGACGATAATAACGATGCAGCGAATTACGCGACCTTATTCTCCGTGGTCGTCGAAAATTCACGGTATCCGCAAACCAGCAAGATAAAGACACAGGTGTTTCGATGAAAAAATACAAATTTACAATTAACGGCAATCCCTATGAAGTTGCGATCAAGCGCGAAAAGCAGGGAAGCGCGCTTGTGGAGGTCAATGGCTCTGAATATCAGGTGGAGATTGTAGAGGAGCCGGTTGTCCGGAAAACTCCGCAAATCGTGCGACAGAGAGTCGTGCATGAGACAGGAAAGAAGCCGGTGAAAACAAAAGCAGCTGAGAGTATCACTCCGTCCGTCGGCGCGGTAAAGGCTCCATTGCCGGGCGTCATCCTTGAAATCCTCGTGAAAGAGGGTGATGAGGTAAGTGCGGGACAGCCGATCATGCTGATGGAAGCCATGAAAATGGAAAACAGTATTCAGTCGAATAGAAGCGGACGCGTCAAGTCGATCAAGGTGCAGCAGGGGGATTCCGTGCTCGAAGGCGCTGTGCTGGCGGAAATCGGAGGTTAATGTGGACGGGTTGATAAAATTCATACACTTCACCGGTTTCTACAACGTGACGCCGGGCCATCTCATCATGATCGTGGTCGGTGTGTTCTTTATCTACCTGGCGATCAAGAAGGAATATGAACCACTGCTGCTCGTCCCTATCGGCTTCGGTATCCTGATTGGAAATATTCCTTTCTGGGAGAATATCGGATTGCAGCTGGGGATCTATGAGCAGGGCAGCGTGATGCATTATCTCTATCAAGGGGTTGTGACTGGCGTGTATCCGCCGCTGATCTTTTTGGGGATCGGTGCAATGACGGATTTTTCGGCTTTGCTGTCGAATCCGAAACTGCTGTTGCTCGGCGCTGCTTCTCAGATTGGTATTTTCATTACACTGCTGGGAGCGCTTGGTCTTGGATTTACGCTGCAGGAAGCGGGTGCCATAGGCATTATCGGCGGTGCCGATGGTCCCACGGCTATTTTCCTCGCCTCGAAACTCGCTCCGAACCTCATTGGTGCGATCGCTATTGCCGCGTATTCATACATGGCATTGGTGCCGCTCATTCAACCGCCGATCATGAAACTACTGACGACTGAAAAAGAGCGGCTCATACGGATGAAACCGTCGAGAAGCGTTTCAAAAACCGAAAGAATACTATTTCCAATATTCGCTTTTCTGATCACGGCATTTATCTCTCCGGGATCGATTCCTCTGCTGGGAATGCTCTTCTTCGGAAATCTGCTCAAGGAGAGCGGTGTGACCGACAGGCTTGGGAATACAGCCAGAAATGCGCTCATCGATATTGTGACCATATTGCTGGGAGTAACTGTTGGGGCGAGCACGCAGGCGACGACTTTCCTCAGACCGCAGTCGATTCTGATATTCGTTCTGGGCGCGCTTTCGTTCATGATCGCGACTGCCAGCGGTGTGCTGTTCGCGAAATTTATGAATCTGTTTCTGAAAGGGGAGAGCAGGATAAATCCGCTGATCGGCGCCGCGGGAGTCTCGGCTGTGCCGGACTCCGCGCGTGTGGTGCAGCATGTCGGCGCCAAGGCTGATAAATCCAATTTCCTGCTCATGCATGCCATGGGACCCAACGTCGCCGGTGTTATCGGATCCGCAGTGGCTGCCGGAATACTGCTGGCGTTATTGATGAAATCGGTTGTGTTCTAGCCCTGGTGATAGGCTTAAACAGGCGAAATGATGGGTTCGTCGACAAACATCTTGTTGAATGCGTGCATTGCCTGATTGAGTTGTTGATCAGGCAAAATGCAGGTGATGCCCTCTTTCGCCATGGAGAGAGAATCAAATTCAACATCATAATCGCTGAACGCCCTGAGAATATCGGAAACGAATCGAGGTAGATTTTCAATCTCCGTTCCATACATGAACACGAGCGCCAGTCCCTCGCGACACGACGTGTCATTGGCGCCTATTTGCTCGAGATTTTCCCGCATGAGTCTCAGAGAATCCTCTGCGTTCTCCTTTGACACAGTGAATGCGATGTCGCCTTTACTGGGTGTATGAACCGAATGCCTCAATGTCATGATGTTGATGTTGTTGGCTGACAGTATCGCAGACATTTTGGCGATGACGCCGGGTTTTTCTGGAATGCCGTGCAGCGTGATCTTCACATAGTCACCGGCGTGCAAGAACTGATATCTATTCATGAATGACTCCTTTTACGTCTCAGGAAAATATAACGAACTTCATGAAATTTTGCAAGGAAATTTTATATCAGTGATATAGTTTGGCGATGTAAATATGCCGGAAAGATTTGGCGGTTCAATAAATGCAAACCGCCATCCGTTGTGATTACGGGATGGCGGTTTCGACATGAGCGTTATCAGGAGTGTAACGATGGTCTCATGCTGTGGACGGACTTGTATATAGACCGGCCAGGGCGTTCCGGTGTTCGCTATTCCGCCGGACCTGCCAGATATATATCCGTGTCAACTTTTTTCCGCTGGTCGTTCTTCGCCTGGTATTCGTACAGCATATGCCTGATCTGCGACTTCAGAATCTCTGATTCCTCATACTTGTAATGCCTGCCTAAAAAATCCATGGCCCACTCATCTTCAATCTTGTGAAGTGCGGTCAAAGCGAGTTGTTTTACTTTTTCATTCTCGTGGTTGCGATAAAGACAGACAATGTCGAATACAGCTTCATCCATGTCCAGGCTGTCCGAGTATGTGATGATGTGCTGCAGCGCCGCCAGTTTGACTCCAAGATTGCAGGTGCACAGGCAGTTGGAAAGATTGTTGATAAACGCTTTCCAGTCGGTTTTACCTTCAACGGCGAATGTTTGCCCCGAAATGACGATCAGAAACAGAAACAGAACGATATATTTCACAGCTCTCTTCATGATGTCTCCTTTCAACTAAGAAATACAGAAAATAAATATAAGTGACTGGTGTATAGACAATCAAATTATGTGCCAGATGAGGGCATGGTCGTAAGGGTAATATTATTAAAGGGTTGTATATTAGATCTGTTCTGGGGTGATGGCTGGCGTTTTATGAAATATCATAAATTTATGATATTTCATGAACCCGTTCAGTACGTTTGATGTTGAGTTTCTTCATACGGGAGGCGAGGGTTTGCGAATTCATTCCGAGAAGAGACGCGGCCCCCTTCTTGCCGCTCACTCTCCATCCGGTGAACTCAAGGGCTTTCATGATATGAGCGCGTTCGTTTTCCTCCAGTGTCATGAAGCGATGCTGGTGATGCGGGGATTCACCATTGTGAAACCAGTCGTCCATATTCAGCTGGGTCCCGCGAGTAAGAATGACGGCCCGCTCAATGACATTTTCCAGCTCCCTGATATTGCCGGGCCAGGAGTATTGTTCAAATTGTTTGATGTCGCTTTTCGATATCGTCTCTATATGACGATTCGTCTTTGCGCTGTATTTGTGGATGAAATGCCGGACCAGGACTGGTATGTCTTCTTTCCTCTCCCGAAGCGGAGGAAGATGAATGGGAAATACATTCAGGCGGTAGAACAGATCTTCACGGAACTGACCGGATCGTATCTCCTGAGAGAGATTCTTGTTGGTCGCCGCGATCACGCGAACGTCAACCTTCAGTGTACAGGGACTTCCCACGCGCTCAAACTCGCCATCCTGCAGTATCCGGAGCAGTTTTGTCTGAAGCTCCAGCGGCAGATCTCCGATCTCATCAAGAAAGAGGGTGCCTGCATCTGCGATTTCGAAACGGCCGATCTTTCGGGCGACGGCGCCTGTGAATGCGCCCTTTACATGTCCGAACAGTTCACTCTCGATGAGATTCGGCGGGAGCACCGCGCAGTCCACTTTGACCAATGCCCTGTCCTTGCGACGACTGATGTTATGAATAGCGCGCGCGATGAGCTCTTTTCCGGTCCCGGATTCGCCGGTGAGCAGAACCGTCGCATCTGTAACGGCGACCTGTTCACTGCATTTTAATATCTTTTTCATGTTTTCGCTGACTGTCATGATATTGTCAAAGTTATGTGACAGCTTGATCTCATCTTTCAGGTATACATTTTCCACCTGCAGGCGGGCGGTCAGGCGTTCGACCTCGTTCAAAGCATTCTGCAACGCCTGCATTGTCAGTGTCTTCTCCTGTACCTGGATTTCGAGATTTTTTCTCTTTGCCTCCACTTTTCTGATGCGTCTTCTGTTCAGAGTGAGGATGGTGGATATGATCCCGATAATGACGAGCGTTGGGATCCACCAGTCGTTCCAGGGATGACCGGACAGGAGTTGTGTTGTCGGGAATCCCGCAGCCTGTAGATGTGCATCGAACTGCAGCGAAAAGTGGAACGATATAAGAAAGACAGAGAAATAGATGATTTTTCGCGCGACTGAAACCATGGCTTTGAATGACTTTTGTTTATCCAGCTAATATACGGAATTTTCCATGTCTGGTTTCGTTATAAAATTATGTTGTATTTTCTATTTTGTATTCGTATTTTCATCACGAGGTAATTCATTAAACAGGAGGGACGTATGAAGCTCAAAGTTTTTGTGGTCGTTTTAATTCTTTTTGCTGTGTCAGTCGTGAGTATTTATGGCCAAACGGACCGATTGACAATCATCCACGTCAATGATTCCCACTCCCATCTCCTTCCCTGGGGCCCGAAGAATGCCGGCAATGTCGGCAAGATCGGTGGCATGGCGAGAGTCGCTTCGATCGTTGGGAATCTAAAAGCGACATCACCAAATCCAATCTTCCTTCACGGTGGTGATGTCTTTGGCGGGGATCTGATGTTCAACCGCTTCTTCGGTGTGCCTGAATTCCAGATTCTGGCGGCTCTGGGTTGTGATGCCATGGCTATTGGAAACCATGAGTTCCAATATTACCCCCCAACTTTGATCGCCAGCCTGCAGAATGCCGGATTTCCCGGATTGTTTCCCCTTCTATGTGCAAATCTTGACATGTCCGGATATCCTGATCTGGATCCATATGTTCAGGATTATGTCATCAAGGAGTATGGCGGTGCGAAGGTCGGGATATTCGGACTCGTCACCGAAACTACCAACACGATCGCCAATCCCGATCCCGTGGTTGTGACTGATCCGGCTCCTGCAGCTGCCGCAATGGTCGCGGCATTGACGGCAGAAAGTTGTGATCTCATCATATTGCTGTCACATCTTGGCTTGATGACAGATCAGATGATCGCCGCTGGAGTACCGGGTATCGATATCATTGTTGGCGCTCATTCCCACACACTTCTCACTGAAACAATGCCTGTTAAGAACGCCATAACCGGAGATACGACTTTTATCGTACAGGCCGACTGGGCCTATTCTCATGTCGGGAAACTGACGGTTGATGTCACCGGGGCCGATTTCAACATCATCGAATACGACGTTATCCCTGTGGACGACTCAGTACCTGAGGAGCCGGGTAGTGCCGCTACCATCGAAGGGTTGAAAATCACAGTCGAGGCTGATTTCAGATATGGCGCTTACTATACGGACCTGATCGCGGAAGCCGCTACGATGCACTCCAACAATTTAGGTGCGGGTGAATACAAAGATTCGAAAATGGGAGACCTCATCGTTGATGCGCTTCGGGAAGCCGCGGGTACAGACATGGCCTTTGCCGCCAATGGCTTCATACGACAGAGCATTTACCAGGGAAAGCTGACTGCCATGGATATCTTCCAGGTTCTGCCGGAGGGCCTGAGCATCGTCACCGGCTATGGTTCCGCACTATCGAAATTCGAAATCGATGCAGCCAGTCTCATCGCAGGCATGGAGTTCTCAGTCTCTTTGATCGAATACGACGACACGTTTTTCCTCAATCCGTCGGGGCTGATATTTGATTTTGATATCACTAAACCAGTCGGTTCACGCGTCGATATCGCTTCAATAAGGATCAATGGTCAACCAATCGAATTGAGCAGGCGGTATACCGCGGCAGTGAATGCGGACCTCGTACCGATGCTGGAGCTGGCAGGGGTTGATACAGTTTACAATATCCAGGAAGTGTCAAATTCCGAATATGTGGTAGTACGTGATTACATTGTCGCCAACTCGCCGATCGATCACACAGGAGAGAACAGAGTGCGGGATATTTCATATACTGCAGTGGATGACGGTTTCGAACATGTCGAAATGGCTGAATCGTATCATCTCGGACAAAATTATCCGAATCCTTTCAATCCACAAACGACAATTTCCTACAACGTGCCGAAAACTGATCACGTACGCGTATCAGTATTCAATACACTGGGTCAGGAAATTCGCGTGCTGGTTGATGATGATCATCTATCCGGTGTCTACGCCGTAATTTGGGATGGTACGGATAGTTCGGGAGATCGTGTGTCCAGCGGACTCTATTTTTCCCGGCTGAAAGCGGGACATGTGCACATGGCGAGACCGATGATATTGATGAAATAGTGTGCAAGATTTCCGCTGTACATACCTCCTCATGAAGGCATTCTCAGGGTAACGGATTACGGACACTCAAAATCCGTTACCCTTCATTTTAAACATACTTGAATTTTTTAACTTTTGAACTTATTTGTATCAATTGATAAAAATGATTTTCCTGGTCGCTATTTTTGTAAGAACGGATTGGGATACTTCA
>JAZBPW010000186.1:0-18566 GCA_036351795.1 Candidatus Zhuqueibacterota bacterium
CCTTAGCCTTTTTTCAGCCTCCGCCTTAGCCTTTTCCTCGCCTCAGCCTACGCCTTTTCCCTGCTTTAACCTTAGCTTTTGCCTAAGCCTTAGCCTATCTTTTTGCTAACTACAAACTCGCAATCCTCTCACTCCCGCTGAATTCCATCATACAATCAATCCCGTAGCAGTATTTTGAAAATCCCCGCTGCATCAGATTGAAAGTCCGGATCAGATCGATTGCCCATTCAGGGACCAGCGTCTCCACCTTAATCTCCAGTATCACGGGAGAATCGCTGCTTCTGGATGTCACCGGATCATCGTAGTAGACCATGTCCTTTTCATCGTAGCCCAGTTCTATCGAACCGTTGGTCGGCCGGCAGCACAGCCAGCGGTCGAAAGTGACGCGTCCATAAGTCTCCAGTTCGGTGACATACGGCTCGCGGAAATACCTGACATGCAACACAGGTTGAGCATTGTGCCAGTATACGATATTTTTGAACGTATCCAGCCCCTCCTTTATTGAGGCGGGGGCAGGTTGACTTTCGGAGATCTGAAAAAGCGATGGCCATTTGTCAAGCGGAATGCTATAACGGCGTTTCCAGATAACACTGGCATTTCGATATTTTATCTCAGGCCAGATGCGCTCTGTCGCTGTTGCCCCATAGTATCTGGCTCTGGCCTTATAGCGGGTGAGTTTGCGAAATTTTGTGTCGTAGTAAAATTTCAGATCAGACGTATCGAAGTAAAGATTATTGACGATATAGCCTCTGTCGCCTGATGGGACGTGTTTGTCCAAAGTACAGATGTTTTTCACATAATCTTTGATTTCGGAGGCCAACACCTCGTCGATCGTGTATTTCAACTCATATCGACGGATATCGTTGATGTCATTCACAGCGACAATATCTTTAGAGTTGTTCATGCCCATCAACCCCGATTGCGTAGTACAGGTCAATAAGCGCATGGGCGAGATCGCGTCGCTTTTCGCTGAGCAGCTTCTTCGTTTCAATGATCGTGAGTTCCATTTCCATGACTTCATCCGGCAGGAGCACTTCGTGCTCTTTTGCCTCTTCCACCACTTTGCCGGCATTGAAGATGAGATCATCAGCATTTTGCTTGAAGTTTTTCCAGTCCAGCAGCAGGTCGCGATACACCACGTATGCAACGCGGACCTCGTCTGCTATGGATTCCTGAATGGCGTTATACTCTTCTTCTTTCTTTCTGACTGCAAGGTCGGTTGCCTGAATGTTGCCGATATTCCAGTCGAATAAGGGCAGCTCAATGCCGATCTTCCACTCATTCCAGTTGTTCCAGTCTTTCTTCTCGTAGTGACGGGAGAACTCTATAAATGTTGGTCTCGGTAATAATTGGTATCGTTCATAATTGCGCCGCCGGTGCGCGAGTGTGATCCGCTGTTCCACCAATGCCGTTTCAGGCCGGTTACTGATGGCCAGCGCGATGAGCTCATCAAGCTCCTGTGTGACTTCCGGAAGTTCTGTCTCAACGAGGCTGGCGTTCTCCGGAATACCGCTTCGTTGTGCGAGCTGACGTCTTTCCATTCCCTGTTTTTCGATTGCACGAGTGTAATCATTTTTTGATTCCGCGTGCCACATTTTCGCTTTCGTGTAATAGACAATCGAGCGGGTGCCCAAATCGACCATATGTTCGATGAGCCTGATCCGTTCATCCTCTTTCAGTATTCTCTGATGCGCCAGTTCTGCGAGATAATCGCTTTTCAATACATCCGCGTAGCTGCGTCTTACCCTGGCAATAAGCTGCTGTTGAAACCGGAGCTGATCGACTTTTCGATCCCACAATCTCACGACAGCCTGCTGTCTGTCCTCGCCCAACTCACCCGGTTCGGGGAAGCGCCACCGGACACCCAGCTCATATTCATCGATTCTGTCACCAATCTGCCCTGCATTGACATCGCTTAATCTCACTTCCGGGTTTCGAAGTTTGCCGCTGGACTTGACTAAATATTCTGCCATCCGGACATTTGTATTGAGCGACTGTAGCTTGCGACTCTTTTCCAGCGCGGATTGTATTGCCTGTTTTACTGTGATGACCGGACCGTTGAATTGATGAGGCGCACTCTCCTGGATAGAGGACTCGTTCAGTGAAGATTTACCGCTATCTGCAATTACGCTTGTGCACATCATGAGGTAGAGACTGACAAAGACCTTCATAACAAGAGTGGAGGCACGGGTACTCCTCTGCGCAGTTCTCATAATCCCTCCATGCTGACAACACAATAAGCCGGAATGGCATTATCATTATCAAAAATTATCATGAACGTCTCATCGCTTTGCTGACACAATCCTTCGGGCTTTAATCCGGGAAACTTGTATAATTGCACTGCCTCCAAACGACTGTTCGCATACCGGTTAATGCGATGTAATCCACCTTGCTGTTCACTTCCGCTTGCGCCGGGAATAGTGGATAATACCCACAGCACACCGCTTCTGTCGAATGTTAAATCAGAAATGCCGGAACGATTCTCATCCAGCTGTACATATCCGTACAAGGATAGCCGTCCTTGTAAAAGGCGCTGGCTTTGGAATAATTCATCCACATGGTCCAGCTTCCAGATGATGGCACCTTTTTTTGAAACCGGTTCTTTCAGTCCAAGAAACAGCGCGCCAGCCTGATAAGCAGCACCTTCAATGTTGATCACAGGCTTGCCGTCTAGATCATATTTGTCGAGTCCGAGATCTATCAAGTCCGTTTTTGAATATGACTGAAGCAATAATGAAAGAAAGCGGATCTGTCCAGTTATGCGGTATTCACCACCGTCTGCATCGAGGCGAAGGATCAGTTCTCTGCTATATGGACGTTTGCCCCTCTTGCTGATATTTTGCGATGATATGAGATAGAAAGTATTGTTTCCGGCGTATGCGATCGCTTCCAGATCATTGACTTCCCGGATGCCGGTCAACCGGACCGGATCGTCATCCAGAGCGCCATTGTCATCCATTGCAAACAGGACCGGGTCATGTTCACCGATTGTATTCTGAATGCCTGTGTCATCACTTACTACCAGATATTTCTTGATGTCGCTGCACCAGGCGATTCCGGATGGCTCAATTCGCGATCGTTTCCGCAAATTTTCCGGGATTGATATATCTTTTATCACAGGACTCTTTTCATTGTCCGTTCTATCATGCTCACCTGCCTCAGCAGAGAGGAGGGAAAAGCTACTGTTGTGGTTGTTGTCTTTTAGGAGGCGGGTGTGAACGACCTCACCCGGGATCAGCTGATGATCGGCAGGGAGTTCGACGCGCACCTTTCTCGCCCAGAATAGCTGTCCTCTGAAAGACAGCCGTTCGGAGGCCTGTGCGAATCCCGGGTGTACAAAAGTGACTTCTCCCGTTGTATTATAGGATCTGTCCCTGGATGAATAAATATGCACCTGCATGCCGGTGACGGGGTGTAACTTCGAACTTTCGGGTATGTATACGTCCAGGAAACGGGGCTTTAGCTCTTCGACGACAAGCACCGGTCCGAATGCATCGACAATGTCACCGGGTAGCGCAAAAATTTCGGTGATATATCCATCGCATGGCGCCAGGATGGTTCGCATCCCGATGCGATGCTCTGTGGCAGCGACATCGCGGCGCAGAGATTCGGTGTATTCCATTTGCTCCAGGAGCAGCGATTTGGAGATGCTATCAACATCCGCCGATTCCAGCATCTGGCGGGATCGTCTGGTTTTAGCCAGCTTCTCTTTTTGAGATACAAGATCTTTGCTCTGCTCGCGTAGATAGCTTGCCAGAGCATCCCGCTGCAATATCAAGGCTGATAGATCCCTGCTATAGCCGAGGCCGGCTTTTTCAGCGTTCACGAGTCGCTCAATCTCTGCATTCAGGCCGGCGAGTTCCGTGCTTTTTGATTCGATCATGGAGAGTCGGTCCATGAGATCGGACGCCTCGTTGTCGAGTTGCAGTAGAATTCGCTGTGCCGTGATGGAATAGAGTTCTCGACGCGCGTTTGCCGTTTCCTGTAACCGGGTGAGCTCGTTTCTTGACTGATCGAGATGAGTGGTCAAATCAGAAATATCCAGCATTGCCAGTACCTGGCCTTTTTTCACCTGATCGCCCACTTTGCCGAGCATGGTTTGAATTTTACCAGCCTCCTGAGCGCCAAGCTGATGCGAATTCCGTTCGACAATACCGATGAACTGTTTGTCGATGTGCCAGTTTCGGAATAGATAGAGAATGATTCCGAGGGCGATGATCCAGAGGAGGATGTACCAGTTGAGATGATAGGTTTGTCTGAAGTTACGAATTCTCTGCATGTGAAATTAGACCTCCACCGTCGCTTCCTGATTCATGTATGTGATTCCGCGAATTCCTTTGATCGTTTCCAGTTGTTGGATCAGGGCCTGATTTGCCATGGGATTCGCCAGCTTCACCTGATATGCGTAATCCACCACCTCTCCCTGGGCGACATTTCGCATGGTCACCAGGACAAAATTCTTTGTGTGTGCTTTCAGTACGTCTGCAGCGGCTGTGGCAGCATCAGGACCCGAGGGTATCTGAAAACGAATGAGTCCATCGTGTTTGCGGCGCGTACCAAACGGCGATATATACAGCACGAAGACGATCAGACAAAACATGATGGTTCCGATGAACGCCGTTGCATAGCTTTGAACGCCGGAGGCGACACCGATCCCGAGTGACGCGAACAGAAATACCAGATCACGCGGGTCGCGAAGGTTGGTGCGGAAGCGGATAATTGCCAGCGATCCGACGATTCCGATTCCCCGGGCGATGTTATCCCCGATAGCGATCATCAGAAGGCATGAGACGATGCTGCCCAGGATCATACTCTGTACCAATCCGCGTGAGTATGAGAGACCCTGAAACGTCCTTTCGTACATCAGGGCGATAATGCTTGAGAGCACAAAAGCAAGTAAAAATGATAACAAGGAGATCTGCCATTCAATCTGCTCAAAGCCATAGTTTAATAGTGTTTGCATAACCTGTCCCGAATATTTCCATCCTGAATTGTAAATTGAATGTAATTATTTTTTCATAGATTTGTAATATAACAATTTAACAGAAAAATGGCAAATCAATTCTTTGTGTGCAGAGTGTAAATTGATCATTTTCATTTCATTTTATTTCGGTTGCTTTTAAGTCGCTCCATGATCAGAGAAACTTCTTCTTCACAAACTCATCAAACGCATCTTTATACTTCTCACTAATTGGGATATAGACTTTGCCAAAAATGATACGATAACGCTCTATTGTTTTTACCTTATTAAGGTTAACAATGAAGGATCTGTGCACTCGCATGAACCTTTTTACAGGGAGTTTTTCTTCAATCGATTTCATCGTGGAATGAAAGATGACTGGTGTTTTTGATGATGTCAGGAAAATCTGAACATAGTCTTTCAGCCCTTCAAAATAGAGAATATCGTTGTAATTAATCCGCCTGAGTTGAGAGTCCGCCTTCACGAATAAATACTCTTCATCCGACTTCACCGGTGAATCACTCCGGGTTCGCGCGGAATCGAGCAGGTCGAAATAGCTCTTCGCGCGATTGGCAGATTTCAGAAATACTTCGTAACTGATCGGTTTGAGCAGATAATCGAGCACCTCGAGTTTAAATCCTTCCACCGCGTATTTGTCGTAGGCGGTGGTAAATATCACTTTGCATTTGTTATCCAAAATTCTGGCAAAATCAATACCCGTCAGATCCGGCATCTGAATATCGAGGAACAGGAGCTGCACCGGATTCTTTTCCATGAATTCCATGGCATCGATGGGATTGTCAAATTCGCCGCGTAGTTCAAGAAACGGAGTTTTATTAATATAGTCGGCGATCAATCCCAGGGCCAGCGGTTCATCATCAATTGCTATGCATATAATTTTGTTCATAGTATATGGTCTGTTGGTAATAGTAATTCGACGTTAAAAGTGTCATCTGATGTTTCCTGTTTGAATCGGGCATTATCGCCGTACAGCAATTCAAGCCTCTTTTTGATATTCACGATTCCTATTCCGCCATTCTTCTTTTTGTGATCACCATTGGTTTGGGGGATACTGTTCTTGCATGAAAAACAGATTTTATTTTCACGAATCCGCAACGATATGGAGATAAACGATCCATCGCGATAGCTGATACCATGCTTGAAAGCATTCTCGATAAAGGGGATGAAGATGAGCGGCGGTATCTCGATGTCAGGAATATCCTGCTGAATATCGACTGTTAATTTCACTTTAGATGACAGTCGTTGTTTCATCAGATCGATGTAATTACGCGTAAATTCAAACTCTTTTTGCAACTTGACTGTTTTGACATCGGATTCATAAATCAGGTAACGCATCAAACCGGACAGCTTTTCAACGGCCTTTTGTGCGGCTTCACTGTCAATGGTAATGAGCGCATGAATATTGTTGAGTGAATTGAAAAAGAAATGCGGGTTGACCTGGTTTTTTAAAAATGCCAGTTCTGTTTCCACATGGGCTTTTTCCATCTCCTTCTGCTGCTCTTCTTCCTGACGCGAATGCTGCAGAATCCGCATACCGGTACTGAAACCAAGCACCAAAATTATGAATAGCGCATCATCGAATGATCGGGGATGCAGAGAAACCGGACGATTTGGCGGTAAGTGCCTCGGCGGATGTTCATCGAAACGCCTTTCGCTGAACGGTGGCGGATCATGTGGGCGTTGATTTATTTCTAATTGATGCATTATATCTGAAAATACGAGAAACAAAGACGATGCAAACACAAGTAACATGATGAAAAAGCGAATTCTTTGTCCCGTCAAATAATAGCGCGGGACGAGAAACAAGTAATTTCCGTAGAAAGCGAACATGGCAAAAATCAATTGAAAAAAATGACGGTTTCTCCAAAATTCTGTCGGTGCGTTCGATTCTCTTAATACAAATATGGTTAAAATCGTGAAGAGCAACCAGCCGGCAATATGCGGCAGCCATTTTTGCATGTTCTCTCTATTAATTGTCATTTCGTCCTTTTGTTTTATATCCGTTTTAATCCATCGAATCCGGTCAAACCGTGTCCCATATTTTTCTGAAATATAACCAATTTATAAAGAAATTGCTACGATTTTATGATTGAACAATAGTGATGATTTTTTCACGACGGCCAGTTGCCAAACGCTTGCTTTTCAAATTGCATCGTGCCGTCTTTACCTTTATAAATATTAATCCATGTCCGCCAATTTTTATCATCAATATCAGGATAATCCAACCGATAATGACTGCACCGGCTCTCGGTGCGCATGATGGATGCTTTGAGTTTCATTTCAGCGCTGATGATCATATTTGCTGTTTCATGGGCCAGCCGCAGTTCGTGCATGTCCGCCGCTCTCAGCATGGGCTTATGATGCTCTCGCAGCTCTTCAATAAAAGCCAATGCCGCTTTGAGGATGCTTTCCTTCTTAATATAGATAACAAAGTTTGGGATCATAATACCTTGCAGCGTTTGCGTTACCCACGCCGGACTATAACCGACCTCTCTTTTTAAGGGGGCGAGCATCTCGTCCTGTACCTGGTTCATTTTTTCTTTCGTAACGATCGGCATGTCAACTTGTGTGTAAGTATGCTGACAAAAATATATCCAATGACTTTATGAATTTTTAACACGTTTCCCATTTTGAAGACTTTGACCATCCCATTACTGCGAGCCAGGAAAAATTGTCCCAGCATCATAAAAAAAGCCAGAATTGTGAGAAGTGAAATTGATTCCTTGAGAATAGTGCGCCGGGGAAAATCCCCCAAAGCCCAAAACAGCAGTGGCAACGCGACAAAAATTAAAATCGCCGTAAAAAGATTATATTTCTTGATTGTTTCTTTCATGATCAACCCCACGATACCATGACTGGAATGGATTTTTCCGGTGAAATTGTTATTGCATCAACCGGGCAATACATTCGACAGAGATGACAGATCTGGCAATCCGCAGGATACATGATCTCTGCTTTCCCGTTTTTTGGATTGAGACGAATTACATCAGTCGGGCATGTTTTGACGCATGTCCCGCAGCCGATGCAACCCCTTATTCGTTCTATTGACATTTTTTCTCTTTTGTTTAATTTTGAATGGTCTATCTTATCAATATCATGCGTTTCGCTTCTGAATACGCCCCACTTTTCAGTGAATAGTAATAGATCCCGCTGGGCATACTGGCCGCTGTCCATTGAAACTCATGATATCCTTGCGACAGCTGTTGATCAACAAGCGTAGTCATCAGTTGTCCGGTGACGTTGTAAATTTTAAGCGTAGCTCTGTCTGCTGAAGACAAAGAAAAGGCTATGGTTGTAGACGGATTAAATGGATTGGGGTAATTTTGTTCCAGTTCGAACTGAGACGGATGTTGGGGTGATTGATCGCTATTTATCGTATCAGTGAATCCGCATTGATTCGGCGCTGCGAATGTGGGATCCATTAACTCAAAAGCTCCGACGCCATCCGGATAGCGTCCGGTCGAAATATCTGTTGTCTGTTCAATGAAAGTGACTTCATCTATAACAGTCATATCAGGTTTGACCAGGTAAATGACTTCTCCTGAAGCCGAGAGTTTGAAATTTGTGTGCAAGCCGTCTTGATCTTCATCTTTATCCGCCCAGATAATTAAATATCCATTTGCAGCAATAAAGGTGTCCGGGAAAGCCCATTGGGTCAGATCATCGCTATCATCAGAGAGATAATATCCAGTCAATGATATATCGTTATCTGTATTGTTAAATAGTTCTATCCAGTCATCGTACTCTCCGTCCGGATCTGCAATCGTCGAAGAATTGCTGGCCATAAATTCATTGACAACCACGTCACCGGAAACTGCCAGAGTATAAAACTCGTAAGCGGCGTGCGCCGGCAGAAAAGATGCGGCGTTGCTGTTTTCCGCATAAACATAATATTGGAATCCGGTCGCAGTTGCCGGAATTGATGCACCGTAGATACCATCTCCGGCTGCGCCATCGCCATGACTGCCATCATCCAGCATGTCAACCTTTTGAAATGCATTCGTCTGACTGTAGCGGAATTTCAGGCATACTGTGTTGGCATCTCTCACTTCCGCTGTGATCGATACATTCATATTCGGCGTCACTTGAACGGGATCAGTGGCAACACTCGAAATTTCGGGAGCGGATTCTTGAAATTCACTCAGAGCATTTAAATAGCTGATCCTGCTATCCATTAACTGTGCAATTCCGACAATTGATTGATTTTGGCCCGGCCTACCGCCTCCAGTTGTAATACTGTTATCAACATTATATTTAAATTGAGAATATGTGTAAGACTGATTGGGATCGTTTTTCACTTCAGTATCAATTATATCCTGAATTTCCAGCGCTCGCGCCCGGTACCAGCCGTTGGTAAAAATTTCATCCATAATTGTTTTCATATGGGCGACATACATTTTTTTGTACGTCGGATCAGAAAGTATTTTATTAATGATCGGATAATTGCTGTGCGTGGAATTTAGAAAAGGATCCATTTGCTGCATGCCGCTTGTATTTAAATTGCCACCATCGAGAAGCCTGGTGAAAACGCCGAAATTTTCATTTAAATCCCAGATAATCGGATTAAAACGCCCGGTATCGTCTTCGTACAAATAATAGTTGTGCCCAAAGTTAACCGGCGCATCCAGATTCACCAGCAAGATGTCGTAGGCCAGCATCCATAAATGGCGATCAACATTTAAAACATCTTCAACCGACGATGGAGTATTGTTGAGAATGTCGAGAAAATGTATTAATTCAGCCCAACCGTTGTCGGATTCGATTTCATAAAAATCATGATAGCTAGTCGAGTCTGTGCCCCAATACCCCCAAATCTTTACTGGTGTTTGCACTTCACCGCTCGCCAATTCGCCTTTAAAAAACGCATTTTTGTCATTATAAAAATGGGTTCGTAAAAAATGTTTGTCAACATCCTGAACGCTGGTATAGAGGCCAAGATAGGAACCGTTGACATATACCCTGGCGTAATTCGCCTGGCTGGCCGGCATGTATTTCCGGGCAATTTCATAGCTTAGCGTTTCCCTGATGTAGCTCGGGTCTTTGTAACCATTGGCGAGTTTTAAAGTGCCATATCCTTCGTGTTCCTGATCTTCGATAATATGATCCAGTTTGATATTCAATGGATTTTTTATGTTTCTGGAGTTATAGCTACTGTTGCCTTTATAGCGAACACCGACGCTGTCATACGTTATTCCATTCACGACCGCCGTCCCGATCAGGCGTTCTTCCTGTCCGCCAGCATATAATTGATCCAATAAATAATCCCAGTTGGACTGTGCAAATGTTAATTCGATAGTATTAATTGTATTGATGTCATAGAAATCCTGCCCGGATACAGTCGCTGTCAATGCAAGTAAAATGAACATGAATGAGAAATGCTTTGTTTTCATAGTCGTTTGCCTCTTTTCATATTTTTATTGTTTATGGGTCAACGTAAGTTTTTCAAATATCATTTGCTGTCATCTGTTACATGCTGATTCGGCGACTCTTCACGACATCCTGCATAGAACATTATCGTTAAAACGGAGACTATATTGACTGCTATTTGGCATTTTTTTTTCAAATGGTGATAGTCTCTTTTTTAAATCTGTGGGTTTAATCTCAACCGAATATACAGAAAACAAGAAAGTGAATACAACTTTATTAGATGAAAAGGGGGGAGCATTCGACATACAGGTGGATTTTTTCGATGAAAAAAAGGCGTCAGGATAGTAGACAGGGTTACAGTAGGTCATAAAAAAAATCCTCAAGGAAAAGCTGGATCTTTGAGGATTTAAAACATGCTAACCTTTGGTTTATGCTTTTTATGGCGGCAAAGGGATCAAAAACGCGGCTTAGGAAAAGTAAAAATAAACTTTCTATAAATCAGGTATGTCGCTTTATATATTCTTTGGTTTGTATCTCAATGAACGAAAATATTTCAGTTTCGGATCTTTCAAAATCATTGATAAATTGAATCGGTGACATTTCAATGTCGTCGAAAGAAAGAAGACATTTAAGATAAATGCCTTCATCAAAATTCTTATATTTTTTTTTAGCGACTCTGAAGATATCGTTCAACGAAAAGTGGTGCAATATGAAATACATATCAACATAATCCCGAAATGCTGCTCTTGTTAAGGCAATTAACTTCATGGCGCCAACCTCGAGCATTGGGAGAACGCTTATATTCTTATCTTCGATCAATGGATAAATTGTAGGGTAGGGGATCTTAAACATTGAGATTTTAATATCATTATCGATCAAGATAGTTAGCGTGTCTTTAGAGTCCTGAGTTTTTTCTATAACATTGCTTTTAAATTTTTCCTCATATTCGATGAACATCCGCATATTGTTAAATGGGATCTGAGTGAAAAAATCAAAGTCAATAGATCGCCTGTGTCCGATTTGAAGCGCTAGAGCGGTGCCACCCGCAAGGTAAAAATTCTCTTTGAGAAATGCGAGTTGCGGCAGTACGCTTCTTCTGTTTGCATCAAGAATATTGTAATTAAAATTCATTTCCATATTTCTTTTATTTCTAGGCATTTTATCCAGAATGAATAACTGCGGGAATCAAGCTCTTTTTTGCCACGCTCATCAAGATAGTCTTTAACTTCCTGTATGTGATACTGACTTCTCAGCCATTTCATGGCCTTTAATCCACCATATTTTAATAGCCGACCGAGCACAAATTTTCGATATTTCGGTAAGTTTATCTTTGAAAAATCGCAATCCCAGAAATAACCTTTAAATTCAATCGGAATCTTTATTGCATTGTTTCTAAATCTGGATTTTTTCATATTTAAATTCATATTATTAATATACATAATTTCTAAAACAAAATCAATAATTCAATTTAAAAAATACCTGATTTTTAAAGAAGATAATTTCAAATTTAGTGGATATGATGAAGACATTGGAAGGAATCAATGAAAAAAATCTTTTGGTCGAACATCAGAGCTGAAGGAAGGATGTGAGGCTGTTCCCTATAATATTCTCCTCGAATTCATCGTGGAGAAGCAGGAGCTTGTATAAGGCCAACTGAAGGATCTGATTTATTCGGATGACTCGAGAGCGTATGCTAGTATCGTTCGCAATGATGATTTGTCACCAATTGGACTAACCAGTGAAATTATTAACACCGATATTGTCGGAAATTCGAAACTTGTTGTATGTCAATCGGCACGATGTTTAGCGGTTTCCACGCGAGATCTAATAGAAATAATGTAAGAAACCTGCCTCACCTCAACGTATCATGTTAATATCCGCATTTTCAAGAACGTTTTTGTGGTAGCCGGTACGTACCACTTTTATCATGGCCTGTCCAACAATTTCTGAGTTTGTGACAAAACTCTGGAATCTCCTCAGGATGGGATAGAGAGGCTTTGTCAGCGCGTAGAATATCCTGTATGAACGGGTTCTTGATTTAACACCTTTCATGGGCTGAATAAAAGCAGGCCTGAACATGTAGGCACCTTTGAACGGAAGTGCAAGCAGATCATTCTCTGTTCGGCCTTTCACACGAGCCCACATCATTTTGCTTGTTTCGCTGCTGTCCGTACCCGCTCCTGATACATAGCAGAAAATCATTTCATCATTGAGCTTCAGTAATGTTTTGGCGAAATTCAACGTCATGTCGTGGGTGATTCGTGTGTAGTCGGCCTCAGACAAGCCGGTCGAAATGGGCCCCAGACAGTAAAAGCAGGCATTATAGCCCTTGAGGTTATCTTCGATTTCTGTGAGATCGTAAAAATCTTTTAGAATGATCTCTTTCAACTTGTCATGGGTGATACCGACATGGCTTCTGTTGATAAGCAGGACGGATTCGACATCAGGATCGGCAAGGCATTCATGGAGAACGCCTTTGCCGACCATGCCCGTTGAGCCGGTGATGATGGCTCGTATCTTCATTGAGTGTCTCCCTGAAATTTATGATTTGAATTTATAGATTACGCCTGTTAATTCCTGCGACACATTCCACAGTCTTCTGGCGATTTCGGCATCATGAGAGAGATCGTTGGATTCCACTCTCTTCGGATATCCGCGCACCTCTCTGAAACCCGATGGTCCGAAGTAGTCACCGCTTTTGACATGCTCACCGACCGCCGCGAAGAGCGTCGGCAGGGCGCCCATGGTGATATCCATTGGTATTTTTTTAAATTATGGGATTGGCTACAGTGAATGGAAACCCACCATTTTTCTCTTTTTCTCGTCCCACAGATTCATGAACAAAGACCTCATGCTCCTGCCGAGAGTAAGGGGCTGAATGTCCTGGAACTCGGTGATGTCGTCATAACACTGCTGCAAATTGTAGTTGGGGATACGTGGCCGTATGTGATGAATATGGTGCAGCCCGATATTACCGGAAAACCATTGCAGCACCTTCGGCAGCTTGTAATAGGAACTGCCCTCCAGCGCTGCCTTCACGCGATCCCATTTATCCGAACGCGCCCAGTAGACGTCTTCATACTGATGCTGGACGTAAAACAGCCAGATACCGAAGATACCCGCGATGAACATGATGGGCAGCTGGACAAGCAGATATTCTCCTAAAATACCAAATTGCCATGCGGCGAGAGCGATCAGCAGCAAAGACACATTGGTAATGATGACGCTCATGCGTTCACGGCTACCCGATTTTTTCGAGTGAAAGCGATTGACAATCATAAATACAAATATGGGACCGAGTCCGAACATGACAACCGGATTACGGTAAAATCGATACACGAATCTCTTGAATCCGGAAGATGCTCTGTATTCATCCACTGTCATCGTCCAGACATCACCGGTACCGCGACGGTCGAGATCCCCTGCAGTGGCATGATGCGTATTATGGGCACTTCGCCATTCATCGTACGGAGTGAACGTGAGTATGCCGGTGATGAAACCGAGGATTCTGTTCGCGCGTTGTGACGTAAAAAACGATGCATGGCAGCAGTCGTGAAAAAATATGAAAATACGCACCAGCAGGGCCGCGGCAGGAATGATCAGCGGCAGAATATACCACCAGGCATAGTCTCTGGTGAGCATGAAAATGGATGCGCCGAACAGCGCAACATAAGGGATGAAGGTGTTGAGCAGTTGCCAGATCGCCTTTTTAGTGTCGGCGCTACCATATTGTTTCAACTTGCTCTCGAGGCGCGACACGACATCCCGCTCATGGTTCTCTGTGATTTCAGGAGACATATCGAGCTCCCTTCTTTTTAAAATGAATATCTTTGGCCTGAAAAGGCCGCTTATTTCTCACCGGCTTTAAGGAGTGAATAGAGCGAGATGACGAATCCTGCCTCAAAAACGCCCAGTGAAATGTTGGAGTATTTATCGTAGCGCTCAGCATCTTTAAAAAATTGATCCATTTTACCCGGATCTCCGGAGGACAGATATTTATCGTAACTCTCTTCCGCTTTACCGTTGAAATAGACCGTGCTTACACCAGCTCCAATTGTGAATAGTAACGCTGCCAGTGTCCCTTTTCGCTGCCAGAAATGAACATCACGTCCACCTTCGTTCAATTCGGATTTCATGATCGCCTGTAAGCGGACGTCCAGATAGTTGTCTTCCAGTTCTTTCAGAGGAATGGAGAAAGGGATGTGATCCTTTTTCATCACCGTGAGTATCCCGGTATCGATCCTTGTCGATGTATGATACAGCGGCGTCTGTCCGATCTGTTCATCGTCGATGAGAACATCTGCATTGAACGGGATGGAACGGACAATAAGCTGACGCGCAAAGATAGGCGAAACAATCAGCGTGTCGTGTTCACTGATGATAATCTTTTCAACATAATCATCGATTCGCCATATTCCCCTGTCAGGATGTTCGACACCGAGATTGTATTCGCCCGGGGGTACTGGAAAAAGGTGATCTCCCGTCTCTCCAACAGCACTGTCATTCAGCGACACATTCAATCCCGGTTCCACATTTTCGATTTTCAGGAATCCAGTCTGAGCATGTCCCGATGGCAGCATGATCAGGAGGATCATGACCGAATATACGGAAACCAATATAAATTGCTTCAACATAGTCTAATGATTATTCCGGTTTGAACTTGAACACGTACACCATATTGTCTTCTGACGCGCAGACGAGTAATTCTCCCCAGACGATGGGGCTGGTCCGTATACGGCCTTTTGTGCGATACTCCCACAGCAGCTCACCGTCATCCAGATTCACGATATAGATGTGGCTGTCCAGCGAGCCGAAAATGACCACATCTCTCGCGATCACCGGATTTGTACTGATGACGCTGCCGGCTGAAAATTTCCACAGCAATTCTCCGCTTAATTCATCGAGACAATACAAATGACGATCTGTTGACCCGAAAATCACTTTACCGTCATCAATGGCAATCCCGTTGAATATCTTGCCATCGGAGGAGAAATCCCATAATTTTTCTCCGCTTTCCAGTTTCAATGCGTAGAGGTGGTTATCCAGTGAACCGAAATAGACCACCTTTGCTTTGCCGTTGATCCCGGGTATCGATTGCACAGGAGCAGCGGTTTTGTATTTCCATTTCAACCGGCCGTTCGCCTTGTCAACAGCGTAAAGATGATGGTCATCGCAGCCAAAAACAATCACATCGTGAGCAAATGCCGGTGACGAGCGAATCTGATCCTCGGTTTCGAATGTCCAGATACGTGTTCCTGTTTCCAGCTCGTACAAGTCAACATGGTTGTATAGCGATGACACCACAACTGCATCCTCCAGTATGAGCGGTTCCGTTGAAATATCGCCGGCTTCCACTTTCCACAGGAAGTCGTTTTTACGAATATCGTAAAGATAAAGCGTCTCATCGCCGAATCGTCTGGCAATGATCAGATCCTTTCCGGCATAAGCACAGGTGGACGCGTGCGTCATTTTCTTTTCGCCGACTCTTTCGCCGGAGCCGATATTCACGGCTTCGATTCTGCCATCCTTTGTACCGAAGAGTATGATGCTGTCTGCGGCAACAATGGTTTTTTCTACTGCGGATGCGGCAGTGTAGTCCCACGCGAGTTGCAGCGGCAGGTACAATTTCCATTGGTAGCTGTTCGTCCGCTGCGCGTTGGAGCCGTTCATGTACCAACCGGGTACGTCGTCTGTGGTATCGCAATTTTCCCTGACGACTATTTTTGAACAGTTCATTTGGCTGGAGATGGTCAGCAAAGCCGGGAAGACGATATATAATAGCTTTTTCATGATGTGATCCGCTTTATTCAATCAAACCCACCTCCCGGACGGCGCGATCGAGCTGCTCGATCCGGGCTTCGAGGCTGCCTGTGAATCCAATGGACAATCGAAGCAGTCCAGGGGATAGTCCCATCTTTTCCTGATCTTCAGGCGCGATCTCCGACGATGTCGATGATCCGGAGCAGCTCATCAGCGTATCGAAATAGCCCAGAGATACTGCGATCAAGCCGAATCTCTCCTTGTTCTGCAAGATGGACATCAACTTTTCCGCTTTCTCTTTTGTCCTGCAATCCAGTGTAAGCATGCCGCCGTAGCCATAGCCCTCGTTCTTGATCTCTTTCAGAAGCGCATGCTGTGGATGCGTTTCGAGTCCGGGATAGCATACCGGTGCTCCGATTTTTTCCAGATGGCGTGCAATGGCGTCGGCGCGGGCGCAATGTTCGCGCATGCGTATCGGCAGATGGGGGAGACGCTGGATGATGTCGAACGCGGCTCGGGGATCGGTCGTCGGACCCAGCAGCATCACACGGCCAGTGTGAAGATCCATGAGTTCGTAGATGAAATCCTTTTTCGCGCATATCGCTCCTCCGATGACATCGCTCGCGCCATTGATATATTTTGTCATCGAATAGATCACAATGTCGGCGCCGAGTTGCGCAGGCGAGATCACGATCGGTGTAAATGTATTATCCACGATAAGGATCAAATTCCTTTTACGGGCGATGGCTGCAAGTTTCGGAATATCGGCGATTTTAAGCGTCGGATTACCCATCGCCTCTGTGTAAATAACCTTTGTCTCCGGTGTGATTGCGTCTTCGAACGCTTCAACCGAAGCAGGATCGACGAAGGTGGTGTGGATATCAAACTGAGGCAACATCTCGCCAAGAAACGCGTGCGTACCACCGTACACTGTATCGCTGGAGACGATGTGGTCTCCGCATCTGCATATCTGCAGCAAGGTGCATGAGATTGCCGCCATGCCGCTTGCCGTGGACAATGCTGATTCCGTCCCCTCCATCGCCGCAAGATATCTGTCGAGTACGTCTACCGTGGGATTAAAGTGCCGGCTGTAAAGGAAACAGCCGCCTTTCTCAGGTCCGCGAAGCCCTTCAAATATCTCGGGCATTGTGCCGGGTTCCATGACTGTGAACGTCGAAGACCTTTCGATGGAAGGCGCGACGCCTCCGTGCTCGCCAAACTCCCGGCGCGTGTCCCACAATGCCTGTTCCGGATTGAATTTTTTCATCTGCACCTCTTTTATGTGTAAGAATACGAATTATTTCTTTTTCTTTTCGTATCTTCGGATATATGCGGAATAGTCCGGTATTTTACGCTGGTAATCCTCATGCATTAATTGTGAAGTGATGAGAAAGTCTGCGGTAGCACGGTTGCAGGCTACCGGAATATTCCATACAACGGCGATGCGCAGCAACGCCTTGATGTCAGGATCATGCGGCAGCGGTGCCAGAGGATCCCAGAAGAAGATGAGAAAATCGATCTTGCCATCGGCTATCTTCGCGCCGATCTGCTGATCGCCTCCCATGGGACCGCTATTCACCCGCTGCACTTTCAGGTCGAGCTCTTTACCGAGTTGTTTCCCTGTGGTCCCGGTTCCGATGAGCTTGTGTTCTTTTAAAAAATCACGATTGTAATCTGCCCATTCCAGCAGATCCGCCTTCTTGTGATCGTGCGCGATCAGAGCGATTGTTTTTACGCGCTTCAACTTCGACTTTTTCGTTTTCACCACTGTCTCTCCAATGGACTCATTGCATCACTATTATATGCAATTTTAAAGTTCAAATCAACATAAAACTGAAATATATCTTGATTTTTAGATAGGCGAATACTATTTTCATGAGGCTGCATTGAACGACAATTCATTTGTTATGGATCAGATATCCCTTATTGTAACGTATTCGATGACAAGCTGCAGAGGAAAAAAGGCTGTCCTTCATGAATAAAAAGAAAATACCACGTTTGGTCGTACACGGCGGCGCCTGGAGTATCCCGGATCAATATGATTCAGATCACCTGAATGGTGTTACCCGGGCCGTGGAAAAGGTCTATCCGCTGCTCCTCGAAGGCATGCCGGCGCTGGATGCCGTGGAGGAGGCGGTGAAAATACTGGAAGATGATCCAACATTCGACGCAGGCCGTGGAGCGTTTCTGAATGCAGCCGGTGAGATCCAGCTCGACGCGATGATCATGCATGGAAAGGATCTGGGCGCCGGTGCGGTGGCAGGGCTTCAGAATATTCTTCATCCGGTCTCCGTCGCGCGGATGGTCATGGAGAAGACCGAGCACTGCTTCCTGATCGGCGCGGGTGCGCAGCAGTTTTCCCGGAGCATGGGCGTTGAGGAGGTGCCCCCTGAAGAGCTGCTGACGCCGCGAGAACTGAAGTTTTATATGAAGATCAAGGACGATCCGGATTTCACGA
>JAZBPW010000187.1:0-17609 GCA_036351795.1 Candidatus Zhuqueibacterota bacterium
CGGATGAACTGGTGATCGATCAGTTGTCTGTTCACGAAGACCTGGCCGGTAAATCCGGCTCATTGGTCGGACCGTCACAGATCGAAGCCTTTATCAAACCATATTTCAAAACGGTCTGGGATCTGGTGTCGTCACGTGGCACCCAGATATTCGATATGGATTCAGACGGCAATGTCAATTCTGTCCTGGATGCGTTTATGGATTGCGGACTCAACTCGATGCATCCCTTCGAACCGGCGGCAGGCATGGATATCGTGGAGTTGCGGAAGAAGTACGGAGACACGTTAAGAATGCGAGGCGGTATCGATAAGCATGTGCTCAGAAAATCGAAGGAAGATATCAGAGCCGAGCTGGAGTATAAGATGCAACCGCTGATGCGACAGGGAGGCATCGCGTTCGGACTCGATCATCGCATCCCGAACGGAACACCTTTGGAGAATTACAGATACTATGTGGACCTTGGAAGAGAGATACTGGATTTGCCACCCAGAAAAGAAGAAATCCAGGGATGGCAGCGCATGGCATTCTGAAAAATGGAGGAATTTACAATGAAGCGATTGACAAGCATAATATGGGCCACACTGGTTATTCTTTTATGTCCTGTTCTTCTTTTGGGTAATGGTCACCCGGGTTTCGATGGAGAGTGGACGCTTCTGAAGGATAAGAGCAGTGAAATCGGACTTTACAATTCGCTTTCGCTTGAGATCGAGCGTGGGGTAGAGACGACGACGATCATACAAAAGTGGGGGACGCGGCGCAGCTTCTCAGACACGCTGCAGCTTCGCACCGATGGCAAGCCGATGTCATTGCCTGTGAAGAATCGAGTCTTTCCGACAAATGTCTTCATGGGTCTTTCAAAAGCAGTCGGAGGTGATCGATCTTTTTCAGCAAAATGGCAGGATGATGGCAATGCACTTGTGGTCAGGGAGTCTTACGACATCCGCGGATCCCAGGGAATGACCTCGGTTGCGAGTGAGCATCGGTATTCGCTGTCGCCGATTGATGACTTGCTCACCTATAAGATTCAACGCTCGACACGAAAAACCGGTCCTGAATTGACCTATGTGTTCAAGAGAGCGGGTATGCGTGATGCATACGTGATGAAACTACAGGACGGCTGGAACATCTCGGGGAAACTGCCCGAGAAGGCCTTCCTGATCTCTCTGCAGGGAGTCGTGAATCAATCCGAACCCAGACTCTATTTCGTGTACCCGGATAATTATCCATATACATATACCGAATCTGTGTACGGCTTTTACAAGGATAAGAAAAATTTCACGTTTACCGAACTTCATACAGTCACGGACGCATTCAACAGATTGAAGTCGCATGTCAAAGGTTATGTCGTGTGGGATAAAAATGTACGTACCTCTCTCATCGTCGCGTTTACACTGTGCGGACTTGAACAATCCGTTGCCGTCACGGAAGATATGATCCCGATGATGGAGGCCGCCGGGCTGAAAATGACTGAAGATTTCCGCGGCCGGTTCACGGGGCAGAGTGATGCTGAGATCTATAACTGGGCTTACAGAGAATACTGGCGGCGATGCAGCAAAGATATCATCATCTGGATGGGCGGTCCTCATGGCGATATCATGAAACCGGGCGTTGCGGACTGGGGCATTTACAATAAATCTTTTTTCAATGACCTGTCGTCCAGGCCCGAAGATGAGGATGAATACAAACTTGCTAATGTCCTGCTGGCGGACATGAATCCCACGGCCATCGTCATGGGCTGGCATTCCTATGCAAAGGACAAAGAGCGGGATCATGTAAAGCTGACTTCAAGTTATGGATTTCGTGTGGAAGGTCTGCACACGCTTCCCAATATGAGTTTCAGTTGTCAGGTACCTGCCTCGCCGGGGTTCAAATTCACCAATAATCACAATATTAAACCCGGTGTCGTTTACAAGCCGGAGAAAAAAGTATATATAAGCTGCGTTCAAACGGACGGCCTGGGAATCGGCGCATGGCTGAAACCGGGCAGAGGCGAGATCCCGTACGCCTGGGAAGTGATCATGAATTACGTGTGGATGGCGCCCGGAATGCAGGAGTATTTCTACAGCATGGCCACGCCGAACGACTATTTCATCGGTTGTCTGTCAGGTCCCGGATATCTCTACCCCAAAGTTGTACCACCGGACAAGCTTCCTCCGCTGATCACAGAGGCGCAGCGTTTAATGCGGGAGCTGGACCTCAATGTTTTCGAGATCATGGATTACTCCGAGGGCGCCACGGTGGAAGGCAATACAGAGCTGACCGAGGAGGTTGTGGATGCCTATTATGAACACATGCCTGACGCCATCGGTTTTCTGAACGGATACGCGCCGGCTTTCACATTTACGGTCAGGGACAAAAAACCATTGATCTCATATGATTATTACCTGTCACCCACGCGTCCGGAAGCTGATGCCGCGGCAGACTTGCAGGAGCTCGCAACGATCAACTCGAAACGCCCCTATTTTCTCCTGGTTCATGTGCGTGAGTCCAGCGATGTGAAACGGGTGAAGGGGATCATGGACAAACTCGGTCCTGATTTCGAACTGGTGCCGCTTGATATATTCCTCAAGATGGCCGGTGAAAAGGCTACATTTGAGGAGAGATTCCTTCAGAAGTAGACTTTTTGATGCCTTAACATGGAGAATTAATGACAAGCAGAGAAAGAGTGAAAACGATTATCGCCGGTGACCCGCCGGACCGGTGCGGTCTCTGGCTGGGTAAACCGCATCAGGATACCTGGCCCATCCTTTTCGATTACTTCGGGACGAAGACGGAGGAGGAACTCAGGCGTAAAATCGGAGATGATTTCAGGTGGATCTGTCCCCAATTCATGCCCGGAGCCTACAACGATCCGGATGGCCATCAGATGTTCGATGCCGGACTCGACAAGGAGATGCACGGGCAGCGTGGCCCCTTTGCCGATTGCGAGGATGTGAAAGAAGTGCACGACTATCCATGGCCGAATACGGACTATCTAAACTTCGATGCCTGCCTTGAGAAGTTACGAAATGCTGGAGATGTCTACCGTGCCAGCGGTTTCTGGACATGCTTCTATCATAATGTCATGGATCTGTTCGGTATGGAGAGCTATATGATAAAGATGTACACACATCCGGAAGTGGTGCATGCGGTGACAGACCATGTATGCGAATTCTATTATAAAGCGAATGAGCTGTTTTTCAAGAGAGCCGGCGATCTCATGGATGGTTTCTTCTTCGGCAATGATTTCGGGACGCAGCTGGATCTCATCTGCGGGCCGGAACAGTTCGACGAGTTCATCATGCCGTGGTTCAAACGCTTTACGGATCAGGGACACAAGCATGGTTACCAGGTGATCCTGCACTCCTGCGGTGCAATTCACAAGGTGATCGAGCGTTTGATCGAAGCGGATGTGGATTGCCTGCACCCGCTTCAGGCAAAGGCAACCAATATGGAGGCTGAAAGACTTGCGGCAGATTTCAAAGGACGTATCGCGTTCATCGGAGGGATCGATACGCAGGTGCTGCTTGTCAACGGAACACCTGAAGAGGTGAAAGCGGATGTCCGGCGCGTGAAGAGTCTTCTGGGGCCGAATCTTGTCGTGAGTCCCAGTCACGAGGCAGTACTTCCCAATGTGCCTCCAGAGAATATCCAGGCGATGGTGGAAGCGGCGCATGAGGTTTGATACAAAGGCGGAGTTAACGGATCAGGATGTCCAATCAGGCTTGAAAAATGTGGTCAGGGACGGGATCACATCGCAGACGATGCTGACTTTGACCTCCGGCGTCTTTCTCATTGCGTACGCGCTGGAGATGGGAGCGTCCAATCTGGCGATAGGAATCATTGCGGCCATTCCTCCGCTCTCACAGCTGTTTCAGATACCGTCGATTTATCTGGTCGAAAAGTACAGAGCGCGAAAAAAGATCACGTTTTTTTCCGCTGTCACCAGCCGCTTTTTTCTGCTGCTGATCGCGCTTATTCCTTTTTTCGTCAGTATGCGGAACGGTCTCATCATGCTGACAACGATGCTGCTGTTGCACACCTCTATCAATGCTGTCGTCGTATGCAGCTGGAATTCGTGGATGCGCGATCTGGTCCCTCAGGACAGGCTCGGTACATTTTTTTCAACCCGCCTCAAGTACAGCCTGATACCAGCCATGCTGCTCAGTTTGAGCGCCGGGCTTTTCATCGACGCGTGGGAAAATTATACCGGACTGGAAGTGGTTTTCTGCTACTCCGTGCTGTTCGTTCTCGGATTTTTCGCCGGGATGATCGGGACCGCGATTATCTATCGGATTCCAGAGCCTAAAATGGTTCGTCCGGAGCAACGGATACCTTTCCTGGAGCTGCTCACGAATCCTTTCAAGGACAGAAATTATAAAAAGTTGATCATGTTTCTTGGTTCGTGGAATTTTGCCGTCAATCTGGCGGCGCCATTCTTCACAGTTTACCTGCTCAGGAGGCTGAACTACGGGATGGGCGTTGTCATGGGACTCACGGTCCTCAGTCAGTTCACCTATTTTACCTTCGTCAGGGTCTGGGGCAGGATCGCCGACAGGTTCAGCAATAAATCGGTTCTGGTCGTGAGCGGCAACCTATTCATGATCTGTATATTGTTATGGACGTTCACGACGTTACCGGAAAAATATTTTCTGACGATGCCTTTGCTGATCGTGATCCATGTCTTCATGGGGGTTTCGATTGCGGGTATTGCTCTGTCGTCGGGGAATATCGGACTGAAATTGGCGCCAAAAGGAGAGGCGACTTCGTACCTGGCGGCGCACAATCTGATCAATTCGATGGCAGCGGGATTCGCGCCCATCATCGGTGGGACTTTTGCAGACTTCTTTACAAAGAGAGAATTCTCCTGGGCAATATCGTGGTCGACTCCAAGGGATGCGTTCATGTTCGAAACACTGAATTTCAGGGGACTCGACTTCTTCTTTTTCTTCGCTTTTCTCATTGGACTTTATTCGCTGCATCGTCTGTCGATCGTTCAGGAGACCGGAGATGTGAAAGAGAAGGTCGTTATTGATGAATTCTTTTCCATGACTTCGAACAAGCTGAGAAATCTCTCCACTGCCGGCGGCTTGCGATATATGCATCAGTTCCCGGAGCGGTTTTCCAGAAGCAAACGCAGACGAAAAAAGGGAAATACGAATAAATGAAAACAATTATCATCAAGGAACCGGGCAGAGTCGAGATCACTGAGGCGCCAAAACCGGTTCCGGCGGAAAATGAACTCCTGATTGAAATGAAATACATGGCGCTGTGCAATCAGCACGACTGGAAGGTGAACAAAGGTCTGTACCAAGATCTGGCGTATCTGGAGTACGGGATTCCAGGATTCCCGGGACATGAAGGCGCCGGGATCGTTGTGGATAAAGGCGCTGCCGTGAATAACTGGTCTATCGGCGACCGGGTGGCACTCTCAGGACTGGGCGGTCCGCCTCTCTATTCTGAATACGTCACTCGTGATTCTGATGCTGTGGCAAGAGTCGACAGCAATGTTCCGCTTGAAAATGTCGCCATGGCGGAATTGCTGGGCTGCGTATACCGGGCATGCACCAAGTATCCGGATTACCGGAACAAATCAGTGCTTGTCTCCGGAGTCGGGCCGGGTGGACTGGCGGCTGTCCAGATCTGCAAAGCCCTTGGCGCCAGAGAGGTGGCTGCTGTCGACATCCGCCCCAAAAGACTCGACCTCGCCCGGATATTGGGCGCTGATTTCGTTCTGGATGCAAATGACGGTAATGCCATGAATTGTCTGAAACGGGATGGCGTCGATGTCGTCGTCGAATGCTCGGGCAATAAGACAGCCTATCGAAACGCGATCGACATCGCCAGGGACGCTATCGTCATCTTCGCCTACAGCGAGGGATCGCTCGAAATACCGCTCTGGCCGCTGTTCGATCATGAATTGACCATTTACAATTCGAAATGGCTGACAACGGCGGATCTGCAGAGCGTGGTCGATCTGATCGCTGCGGGAAAAATAAGGACAGACGATATGATCAGCGGGCGCGTAAAGTTCGAAGGCTATACGGAAGCCGTGGAACTGGTCGGCGAAGGTGAGGCCATCAAAATAGTCATGATGCCGTAGACAGGTGGATATGCAATGAAATTAGGACTGGACAGTTACAGCTATCATCTCGCGTTTGGCGCGCACCCGGACTTCGAACACAGGAATCCGATGGATCTTTTTCAGTTCATGGACCGGGTCGCCGGACTTGGCCTGGATGGTTTTCAGATCGATCCCATGCACATGGAGTCGAGGGACAAAGGCTATCTTTCCGAATTGACGGCTCATGCCGGGGAGAACAACCTGTTCATGGAGTACGGGGCAATGGGTATCGATGCGGCGTATCTGAAAAGAGAGCTGGATGTCTGCGCCGCGCTCGGCTCACGCGTGTTGAGGACGTTCATCGATTTCAACCGGTACGATCAATCTACAAAAGTGGAGGATGAGATCGAGCTGGCCATCGATCAATTGAAGCGGGTCAGGGGATATGCGGAAGCACTGGATATCAGTATCGCCATCGAGAACCATGGCGATGTGAGCGCGACTGAGCTGGTGGAGATTATCCAACGGGTGAACAGTCCGCATGTCGGTATCTGTCTGGATCTCGGCAACGCCCTCCTCACGTTTGAAAATCCGCTTGAGGCGGCCACAAAAATGGCGCCGTACGCCTGTTCCACACATTTCAAGGACTACGCCATCCAGATGACGAATTATGGATTTAAAGTCAGCGGTGTCGCTTTAGGCGACGGGAACATCGATCTCGAATCGGCAATGAAGATCATTCGCGAGAAGTCCTCTCTCGATCGCATCATTCTGGAAATTCCGGTGGAGGCAGGAGGAAGCACGGTGGACGCGCTGGTGAAAGAGGATCACTATATCAGGAAAAGTATTGTTTACGCGAGAAATGTATTGGGGATACGCTGATGAATTCCAAAGAACGCGTGCATGCCGCGATCGCGAGGCAGGAGACGGACAGGGTGCCGGTCTTTATGTGGTTCCATCCGGATACCGCAAAAATTCTTTCCAGAATTCTGGAAATACCGGAGGCAAGCATCGGTGACGCCTTTGGAAATGATGTGCGACAGGCGTGGGTGGCGAATAATTATGCCATGGAAGGGATTGTGCATGAACATGATGGCGAGTCGCACCGCGATGAGTGGGGGATTGAATGGGTTAAATACGGACCGTTCAATCAAATTAAATATTCGCCGCTACAAAACGCTGATGAGGAGGCTATTGCCGCTTATCGTTATCCATACAAGAGCATCGAAAAGCTTCTCGGTAACATGGACGCCGTCACTCCATACGCCGATGATTACTTCATCGGATGTGATATCTCGCCCTGTCTTTTTGAATTGCTCTCCCGCCTGCGCGGTATGGAGGAATCGCTGCTGGACATTGCAATGAATCCCGGTCTGGCGAAGAGAATGCTCGAAGATGCGGCACAATTCGCTATCAGGATCGGTACCATGGCATGCGAGCGTTTCCCTCTCGACTGGTTCTGGACCGGCGATGACATCGGGGGACAAGGGGGGATGATACTCAGTCCGCAATCATGGCGTGAACTGGTGAAACCACATCTTGGCGACATCTTCAAGGTGGGTAAAAAGTTCAACCTGTGGGTGGCGTATCATTCTTGCGGCGGTATCCGTCCGATCATCCCGGACCTGATCGAACTCGGCCTTGATGTGTTGAATCCGATACAGAGCACTTGTCCCGGAATGGATGCCCGGGAACTCAAAGAGGAATATGGTGCGGATTTGACATTCATGGGTGGCGTGGACACGCAGGACCTGCTGCCAAACGGTTCGGCGGATGATGTCAGGAGGGAAACAGGAAAGCTGCTCGAGATCATGGCGGACGGCGGCGGTTATATTCTGGCGGCAAGCCATACCATCCCGCCGGAGACGCCGCTGGAAAATATATTCGCCATGTACGAAGTTGCGGGTATCAGCAGGGAGGAGATCGAAGATCGCGCCGGCGATATTCGTCAGGCAAATGCCCGGAAAGATAATAAATGAACGTTTTTTTTAATAGAAACCGCTGATGAAGAGACTGGATGTTCTGGGAATTCATAGGAATTTTCGTCAATGGCTGTGAAAAATCTCGATTACAAGTGTTATGTCGACGCCGTGAGCATGCAGCTGGAGTATCAGGAGGACTGGCTGCGATACGGGTACGCGCCGAAGGGATTCTATCTCAAGGATTTCTGCCTCATCCGGTCGGGCGAGGTCTTTCATCTGTACCATATTGCGGGAACACCGGGCGTAAGCTGCTGTCTACCGGGAAATGAGCTGTGGTTCGGCCACGCGACGACCAGAGATTTCCTGACCTGGGAGACGCATGAGCCATGTTTTTACATCGATCCCAACAGCTGGGAGAGCGGACATGTCTTCGCGCCGTATGTCATTTACGCGAAAGAGCGCTACTGGATGTACTATACGGGTGTGTCTATCGATAACACACAGCGGATTGGCGTAGCGGTTTCGGATGACCTTTTCACATGGGAGCGGGCGGTGTATGCTCCGGTCATCCGGCCGGAACTGTACGGATGGGCATTCTGCCCGACGGAACGTGGAGCAGCATGCCGCGATCCGCATGTGATGCTGCACGGCAGCGAATACCTGATGTACTATACGGCCGTCACAAAAGCGGGCAAGGGGTGCGTGGCATGCGCCTCTTCGACTGATCTTGTGAACTGGGAAGACCGCGGCCCTGTGTTCGTGTCCGGTGAATCCGCGCATTGTGAATCGAGCAATGTGCAGGAAATCGACGGAGCATATCTGCTTTTCTTCGGCGGGCACTATGAGTATTGGAGCTATGTGAAATCGGACGATCCTTTGGATTGGAAAGGGAGAGAGGTTATCCCTTTGAAGAGGGGCATCACCGCCATGGAGGTGATTGCGAGAAAAAGTTCGAAATGGCTGGTTGCATACTTCAAGTTTGATGCGTATCGGCTGTTCACAGGCATACTGGACTGGTCGGCGGATGTGCCGGGGATCCGGCAGGTCGAACAGCCGGAGACGCTTCTTCCGTTTCTTGATGATGAGGATAATTTAAAGGAGAAGGTATGAATAGAAGATTTTCGATAATAACTTTGTTCGTCATGATCTTTTTGATGATGATTGCCGAACTAAAGGCAAAGACCTTATACGTCGTTACCCGGAGCACGAAAACGTACAGGATCGGTCAGCTGGAAAATCCGGTGGTAGGGCTATTTTCCACTGAAGATCGTGGCGTCACCTGGCGGCACTACGGCTGGCCTTACACCAAATGTTTTTCCGCCTCAATGATGAATGATGATATCTATTTGTCGTGTGGCAACGGAGTACTCAAATCGAATGATAGTGGAGATTCGTGGATCATTTCGACAGGCTGGAAAATGACCGAATGTCTGAAGACGGCGATTGATGTCACTGATCCGGATATCGTGTACTCGGCGACGGCATACGGTATTTTCAGAACAGCCGATGGCGGCGAAACCTGGAAGGAGAAAAATGCCGGTCTAGCGAGCACTTTCACACCCGCGGTCATCATCGATCGCAGCGATTCGAGACGGTTGTTCTGCGCCACGGAGAGCGGAATTCACCGCAGTGAAAACCGTGCCGATACATGGGAGCCCGTCGCGCTGCTCGGCAAGGGTATCCGCACTATTGTTCAACACCCGGAAGAGGGAGATCTGTTGGCAGTCGGCACCGAGGATGACGGCGTCTTCATTTCCACTGATCATGGCCGCACATGGATCCAGATGAACAATGGTTTAACGACAAAAACTGTGTATGCCGTTGCGTTTGCATCGCAGAACGCGGATGTGATTTACACCGGGACATTCCGCGGAGGCATTTTCAAGAGCAGTGACGGGGGAAAACACTGGAAGGCGGTGAACACTGATTTGAAAAATCTTGACATTCACGCCCTGCTTGTCGATCCGGATAACATCGATATCGTCTACGCGGGAACATTGAACGACGGTGTGTGGATGAGTACGAATGCCGGCGCTTCCTGGAAGTTCATCGGGTTGGAAACGAGTCAGGTATGGGACATGCTTTTCCATTAAACGAATAAATTATGAAAAGGTAATACAATGATGAAAAAAATGATCATATCGGTCATCATGCTTGCCATGGCGACCGGCACCATTCTGGGTGACACGGGATATCAGGCGCGGAAAGATGCGGTGCTAAAATGGGCGGAGACACAAGAAAAGGGCAACTTCCTCATTGCCGGCGCCATGATTCTAAGCGGACGCAGCGTTGCGAGGGGCATTGAAATTTTTGAAGAACAGCTGAAACGCCCGGATAACTCACCAAGAGGCATGTTCGTGATCCATGAACTGATGGCAGGCTACTACGCGGCCGGTGATACCATGCCGGATTCATTGAGGATAAAGATTCGCGATTATGTGGCATCGGCTAATTTTTACCGCGGCGACACGGAGAATCATCTGACCATGTACTATACAGGACTCTATCTGATGTCGCAGGCATTTCCCGACCTTTCTGCTTCGGAGACATACACCGGGAAGACGCCTGCCGAAAACATGGCGGAGGCCATCGACTGGCTGCACGACTGGATGCGGTTGACGACCACCATCGGTCAGGGTGAATTCGATTCCCCGACCTATATGACCGTCTTCTTGTCTCCGATGTTCACGCTCTATCAGTGGGCCGAAGATCCGCTCGTCAAGAAGCAGGCGTATCTGATGCTGCACTGGCTGATCGCCGACTACGGGGCCGAGCATCTGTACGGTGTCTACGGCGGTGCGCACAGCAGGGAATATCCTGAACGTATCATTCAACCACGGCACAAACACTCGAACATGACATCGTGGGGATGGCTTTTCTTCGGACAGATCGATCCTGTGATGCACACCACGCTGCTCACCGCAGCCTGGAGCGACTTCGATATTCCTGAAGTACTCTACAACATTGGCACGGATCGTGAAGAACCCTATGTACACACGGAGACCAAGCGCGTCCGGCATGTGATCCGTCTCGGCGATGAGCGAAATCCCAAAGTCTATAAATATACATACATGACAAAGGATTTCGTCCTCGGCTCCATGATGGGCGGTGCTGTGCTGCAGCCGATCCAGCAGCATGTATGGGATGTCAGTTTCATGACAGAGAGTCCGTACATGACTATTTTCACCGTGCATCCCTATGTCGATGAACCGGATCTCGCCATGTTCTTCCCCGAGGAGATGAAATTCACCATTGATGAGGTGGCACGCGCCCATACATATTATGGCAGCGAAGACAAGTGGTCGTCCAGTTCTCCATACGAAGAGACATTCCAGCATGAGAACGCGATCATCGTGCTTTACAACATTCCTGAGGATGATAAATTCGGCCACATCAATGGATTCTTTCCCAGGGATATGAAAAGCCGCGATGTCGATGAATCCGGGTGGATATTCTGTCACGCCGGGCAGACCTATATCGCCTATTTTCCGCTGAAACCGTACAAGTGGATCGAGGAGGACGAGTGCTACCGCCTGCGAAGTCATGACCGGATAAATGGTTGTGTCGTTGAAGTGGCGGCTGAAAGCGATTACGGCTCATTCAAGGAGTTCAAGTCGCAGATTCGGAGCAACAACATCGTCCATGACACCTTCGATGAATCCCTGACGGTGAGCTATACCACCTCTGCTGGGAATGTCATGACGTTCACCCATGGCGGGGTACGCAGGCTTAACGGGGATGTTATTGATTTTTCATCCTATGGATTCTTTTCCGGCCCGTTCCTGAATGCGGAGCTGAACACAGGACAATTGGAAATCATTCACAAAAATAAAGGGATAATGCTTGATATGAGTACATTGAATAAAGCGGATGTTTTGCCGGTCTACATATGCAACAAGATTGATGCTGAGATTAAAATGAATGGAAAACTGGATGATCCGGCGTGGGAAAAGGCAGAGAAAGTCTCGCTCGTGGATGCGATTACAGGAGAGAAGGGGCGTTACGATACTTCCATCCGCGTGCTGCACAACGGTGAATTTCTATACGTCGGATTCGAATGTGAAGATGAATATATCTGGGGCACGGTGACGGAGCGGAACGGGCCTGTCTATGATGAAGAGTGCGTCGAAGTGTTTCTCAATCCGGCGGATGCACCGCATCAATATTATGAGATCAATTTGAGTCCGAAAAACGTGGTCTACGATGCCTGTGTCCTGAACCACAGAACACTCGAAAAACCATTTGAAAAATTCGAAGCGCTTTTCGGACTCGACCTGAAGAGGCTGAAGACTGCCGTACACGTCGACGGGAAGACAGATGTTAGAGGTAAAGGGAAACGCTGGACAGCAGAATACGCGATCCCATTTGACGCGCTGTACGGCGCTTCCAATATTCCGCCGCAGCCGGGCGATGTGTGGCGGGTGAATTTCTATCGCATCGATTCACCGCAGGAGGGACAGCGCGAACATTACGCCTGGAGCCCGACGGACAGAGCCGCGTTCCATTTGCCATGGCGATTCGGTTTTTTGAAGTTCAGCGAATGAAAATGTCTTTGAAATTTATATAATTTATGTTATCTTTTATGCTTGATTTACTTGCGATTCAAATCGCACGATAGCGTGATTTACTTTGTATGTGGAGGTGAGAGAGGTATGAACGCCAGTTTGAGTTATCAGAAAAGAATCGACGCATTGCGGGAGACGAAAATGCGTCATACACGCGAAAAATGGGATGCCATCGGCGCCATGGATTTCGATGATCATGCGATCATTCTGCCTCCTCCGGAGTCGAGAAACATTGTCGAGGTGATCAGCGGGTCCGGCGTCCCCATCACCGACGTGCTGTTGAAGGAGTTTCAGCCGAGTAGCAACCATCCCAGCGGCGGTTTTTTCGGTGCACGTTCCTGTGGTGAAAACTTCCGCGATCTGCTCCAAAAACATCCTGTCTATGTGGATCCTATGAGTTCGCTGGCTGGCGGCTATATGGTAAATTTTCTCTCCTATCGCGATCCCATGTGGAATCCGGACTTCGACTACGCGCATCTTCGGGAAAATCACGACAAATATAAACTACAGCATGGTATCGGTGCTGTCCAGCATTTCTGCCAGGATATGACGATCGGACTCGACCTGGGCTGGCAGGGTATCCTGGAGAAGATTGCCCGATACCGCAAGATCAATACCGATGATGAGGCGCAGGAACTCTACGACGGGCTGGAGCATTTTGTGCTTGGATTTCAGAACTGGATAGAGCGGCATGCTGCAGAGGCCCGGCGTCTGGCTGAGAATGAGGCGCATGGGCAGCTGAGAGAAAATCTGTTCGAGATCGCGGCGGTCAATGAAAAGATAAAGACCGATCCGCCTGAAACATTCCGCGAGGCATGCCAGTGGGTACTCTGGTATCAGATAGCCGGCAAGATGTACAATATGGGCGGCTCGTGCGGACGGATCGATCAGTTCCTCTATCCCTACTACCAGAACGATAAAAAGGCCGGTACACTCAGCGATGAGGACGCCATCTTTCACCTGGCGTGTATATTGGTTCAGGACACCAGCTATACGCAACTCGGCGGGCCGGACAAGAATGGTGTTGATCAGACAAACGAACTCTCCTATCTGTTCCTGGAAGCGGCGCATCGCATGAAGATCCCGGCCAATATCGGCGTCTGTGTGGGGAAAAACGTGGATCCCGGACTCATGAAGCGCGGGCTGGAGATCATGTTCCAGGACAAGACCGGTATTCCGAAGTTTCTGGGTGTCGATAATACAAGCGCTGGATTCGCGCGGAACGGATATCCCGTCGAACTCGGAAGAGAGCGCGTCTATTCCGGATGTCATTGGTGCGCGATTCCGGGAAGGGAATATACGGTGAACGATTGCGTGAAGGTCAATCTGGCAGCGGTTTTTGAGGTTGCGTTAAAGGAGATGATGTCCGAACCCGGTATTCAGCCCGACACAGAGGCATTGTGGAAGGCGTATGAAAAACATCTTGCCATTGCCGTGGATACAATTCGGGAAAGCCTCGATTATCATATCGACCACATGTACAAGGTATTCCCCGAACTGCACCTCGACCTGTTATGTCATGGTCCCATTGAAAGAGGAAGAGACGCTTCGCATGGCGGTGTGGAGTTCACCAATCTCTGCATCGATGGCGCAGGACTGGCGACAGTCGCGGATTCCTTTGCGGCCATCGAGCAGCGGGTGGAGAAGGAGGGTGTGCTTTCATGGGATGAACTCATGAAAATGCTGGATAGCGATTGGGAAGGTACTCAAGGCGAGAAAACACGAATAATGATGAGGAACATCCCGCGCTACGGCAGCGGAGGCAGCATTGCCGACGAATATGGTGTGCGCGCAGCAGACCTGTTCACGCGCATTGTCAAAAGTAAACCGACGCCAAAGGGATACAATCTTATCCCTGGCATATTTTCCTGGGCCGCGACCATACTGTTGGGGCAGGATGTGGGCGCAACGCCAAATGGCAGGCACGCCCGTGCGCCAATATCGCACGGGCCGAACCCTGACCCTGGTTTCAGAAAGGACGGCGCACCCACTGCCATCGCCGAGATCGTGGCTGCCACGCAGCCCGGTTATGGGAATACAGCACCCATGCAGCTGGAGATCGATCCCGGAATGTCCAAGAACGGCAAGGACAGCGAAAAGATCGCCAGCCTGATCCGAACGCATTTCGAACTGGGCGGTACACAGATCAACTTGAATGTCATCGACAAGAAGAGAGTGATGGAGGCGCATGAGGATCCGTCCAGGCATCCGGATCTCGTTGTCCGTGTCACCGGATTCAGCGCATATTTCGCGAGCCTGTCACCCGAATTCAGACAGATTGTTGTGGACAGGATCATCGCGGAAGAGAATGAGTAAATAATGCCAGGCGGACGAGTCTCCTCCTGGACCCAAAATACACACGTGTGTAAAATAATCTTTGCAATTTGAACTTATGTTGAAATCTACCCCGAGAGAACGCTTCATATCCTATGTCCGAAGCAATGGCAGGGCACGTCCTGTTGTATCGCCGTTCCTTCCCCATCCCGGAGTCATTCGGTCGACACTGGCGTACCTCAATCTTCCCTTCAGCGATGATGATGTGGAGAACGAGATCAGGCTCGCTGCTGAATTGGATTATGAACCCATGTTCATGACTGAAATGACTGCGCTTATTTTCCCATGGAAATCCGATGCGTCCCTGTCCAGTGAGAATGAGGAGGTTTCAGTCATCCCGACAAAATTCGGAGACTGGATACGTCGTTTTCCCAGGGGAGAGACATCATGGAACGACTCAGCGGTATGTCCCGTTCGCACGGAAAAGGATCACGATTATCTCGTGAGCGTCTGTGAAAATGTGGACGCGCAGGAATCGCATATTCGGACATACTTCCGCAAGTGGCGGCAACGCGTTGGAGATCAGGGAGTGATCGTACTCGGCCATCCGCATCCCGGCTGGCTCGGCTATCAGATCAGTCCGGAAGCCATTTTCTATCATTGGATGGATTACCAGGAGAAGTATCTCCGGAGTATGGAAGCGATAAAAGAAGCAGCGCTGTTCGTGATGTCCATTGCCATGGAGGAGGGGCTGGATTTCATGAGTGACTCCAGCTATGGGCTGGAGATGACATCGCCGCGTCTGTTTGCGGAGATGGATCTGCCTCACATTCAATCGTTTTCAAAATGGACGCACGATCACGGAGGACTTTTCTGGTATCACAATTGCGGTTACACGAGCGGGCTGATCAGGGACGGATCTTTCAATGCGCTCGGCGCCGATGTGATCGAGACCATTGCACCGCCTCCTGAAGGAGATAACGATCTCAGGGAGTCGCGCTCAAACATTGATAGAAAAATATGCACCAAGGGGAATCTGAACCTGACGTTATTGCGCGATGCGATGCCCGAGCGCATCATTGCGCAGACGAAACGCATCATCGAAGCCGTCGATGGTTATCCCCACATCTATTCAACGGCAGATGCCGTTCTCTCCGGGACGCCGCCGGAGAATTTCGTCGCCTTCGTGTCGACGGCACGAGAGTACAGCTCAGAATAATCTGAAACATGATGGAGGTATCATGAAACGTACCATAGCGATGCTGTTATTGTTCCTGTTCATATTCTGCGGGGAAAGCGGTCCTGAAATAAAAGTACAATACTGGGCATTCGGCGGTGTGCCGAATATGATGAAATGGGCGAAGGAGAGAGTCGCGAGCTTCAATGCGCAGCATCAGGATATTCAGGTGATACAGAGCCAGAAGAGCTGGAATATGATCCGGGAGCTGTTGTACACAAATTTCAGCACCGGTACCGGACCGGATGTGATGCGGGTCCATGCAAACTACGCGGCTGAATTCGGGGAGGCCGGCTTTTATTACCCCATCAATAAATTTCCTGATTTCGAAGAGGTGAAAAGCTGGTATCAACCGAATTTGATCGATGCGTGCCGCTACAAGGACAACTACTACGGCCTTCCAGGATCAGGTATCAGCTTTGTGCTGGTGTGCAATAAAGATATGTTTGATAAGGAGGGGATTGCACCCCCGAAAACATGGTCTGAATTCAGGACGGCAGCGAAAAGACTGACCAAAGATGTGGATAACGATGGTGTCATCGACCAGTACGGACTCGTGCTTCTGGGCGGTGACAGAGGTGGCTTTTCGTATCGGCTTGCTCCGTTTGTCTATAAGGCGGGTGGTACGTTTATGTCTGAGGATTTGAGCAAAGTGACGTTCGACAGTCCCGAAGCCTTCAGCGCATTGAAGCTATTTGTCGATATGTATCAGCAGGATAAATCCATTACGCCCGGCTTCCTCGCGTATACGATCTCCGAGATCAATGATCTGTTTTGCAGCGACAGAGTGGCTATGAGTATCGAGGGCCCCTGGTTCAACGGCATTGTCCAGGAGAAGAGCCCCGGCAAACAGTTCTACACGGTTCCCGTTCCTGTCCCGGATCACAGAATAGACCAATATGATACCGCGCCAACGCTTCAGGATATGATCATGGTGGCGATCAGTGCGAATTCCAGGAATCTGGATGCGGCATGGGAATTTGCCAAGTATTTGCGTAATGAAGAGGCGGATATGAACTGGGTCAGGATCGATATGGGCGGTTTTCCCACAACACTGAAAGCAATACACAGTACCGAAGAGAAGGCTTTCCCCGCGTTCGACGTCTACCTCAACGAGGTTAAACACGCGAAGCCATGGCCGGCGCATCCGAAGATGATCTACATCGTAAGAAACGTCATCGCGCCCTTCGGACAGAAAGCCATCATCGGCGAACTCCCGCCTGATGTCGCGTGGGCAAAGGCTGCCAGGGAAGCGCAGGACATTGTCGAGGGTTTGAAATGAAAAAATCAACACCCTACCTGCTCATAGCGCCGGCGTTGATATTTACATTTTTCGTTCTTGTTTTTCCGTTGTTTCAGAACCTGTTGAACAGCGTCAGGGATGTCAGCCTGATACATGGCACGGGAGGCTGGCTTGGTTTGAAAAATTTCAATAAAGTTGTGCAGGATGATGTATTCTGGTTATCGTTCAGGAACACGACTGTGTATGCGGTTCTCGGCACGCTGCTCTCCATGGCATTCGGACTAGGCCCCGCCATCCTTCTGAATATGAAGATCGGCCGGATTAC
>JAZBPW010000188.1:0-12132 GCA_036351795.1 Candidatus Zhuqueibacterota bacterium
CGAGGGCGCCAAACCCGGTGATGATCTGATACTGACCAAGCCGCTGGGAACAGGCGTTATCTCAACGGCATTGAAAGCAGGCAAGGCGTCCGCGAGCGCCATCGAAAAGATAAACGCGCAGATGTGTGAGCTGAACAGAACAGCGGCGGAGGTGATGATGGAAATCGGCGTGAACGCCTGCACCGATATCACTGGTTTCGGACTGCTGGGACATGCCGCCCAGCTGGCTCAGGCGAGCGGAATGAGCCTGAGCATCGAATCAGATTCAGTGCCAATAATCGATGAAGCGCGGGAATATGCGGCGCAGTCCTTTTTCCCCGGTGGTACAGTCAAAAATCTCGAGTTTGTGAGACCATCTGTGCGTTTCGGAGAGTCTGTGCATGACGATGTGCAGATGCTGCTGTGCGATGCGCAGACGTCGGGTGGATTACTGATGAGTGTGGACAAGTCGCGGAGTGAAGAGATGATACGTGCTTTACAGAAGCGCGGCATAGAATCCGCAATGCGGATCGGTGAAGTCGCTGAACAATCCGGGGCCTCGATCTATATTCAATGAGAAATCATGCAGATACTGTGTGAGCTTTTTGTATATTCGTTCGTCTAAATATTGGAAGTCGTAAGAATATTCAACGGGCTGTTTATATTACGCTTCATTACGATAAACATTAACTCCTGATTGAGTGGAGGAAGTCTCATGTATAAAATAAAAATTCGATCAGCCCTTTTCTCAGTTCTCGTTCTGACTCTTGGTCTGATGTTCAGTGGCTGCTACACGCAATTCGCACGGCCGGATGTAGACACGGATCAATACTATGACGATGAGGATGAGGACTACGCTGAAGAGTATTACGAAGACGAAGATGTCGAGGACGTCGAGTATGTGAACTACTATGACGTCTACGTCGGCGGACCGCCTATCTATTACGGTCCTCATGTCTGGATGTACTGGTCACCATACTATCGCTATACACGCCATCACATGTACTACGATCCCTGGTGGAATGGCTACCGGGATGTCTGGTATGTCGGCATCTATGATCCTTTCTGGGATCCCTGGTACGATTCTTACTACAGCCGTCACTTTCATTACTATCATCCGAGGAATCACTATTACTGGGGATATGACCGCGGGCGTGGTTATGAGAGCGTGAGACCGCAGAAAAAGCGGGACTTCGACCGGCGTGGTGAAATCGCTAAGAGACCATCCGGACGCAGCGGTACAGAACCGAGCAGAGACAGCATCACGGATGATGCCAGGAGAAGGCGACCGACGCGTGACAGCGGGCTCATATCAAAACCGAGTCAGCCGACAAGGAGAGGCAGCGTCACCAAGAACAGTACCTCGGGAAGTACGGAAAAGTCGCCGGATGTGCGAAAGCCGAAATCCACCACAAAATCTTCGCGGGCGCAGAAACCAAAACGGAGCAGGGTAACGAAACCCACTCGCAAGCAGAAGCCTTCGAGCAGCGCCAGGAGAAGCTCGTCAACGCGACAATCAAAGCCATCTTCGTATTCGAAACCGAGCTCATCGTCATCCAGTTCTTCCTCTGTTGGGAAATCGTCCAGCAGCAGCTCGGGAAGCAAGAGCAGCAGTAGTGGATCTCGTTCGAGCAGCGGCTCGAAAAAAAGAAAGAATTAAATTGGTACTGAAATCGGTATTAAAGATAAAAGTGGAGCATAAAATGATAAAGAAAATATTATTACTGGCACTGGTCTGTTTCACAGCGACAGGTGCCTATGGCCAGTCAGAGGTCTTCTTCATCGGTCACCAGTTCGGTGTCGGCGCGAGAGCCATGTCCATGGGTGGCGCCTTCAGCGCTGTCGCCGATGACTACACGGCGACATACTGGAATCCTGCCGGGCTTTCGCAGATCAGGCGCATGGAATTTCTCGGATCGATGTCGAATCTCAATCTCGAAAACGAAGCCTCTGCGAACGACAAAGCCTTTGTCGATGAAACCAATGCGACGAAGATCAATTCATTAGGGTTTGTCTTTCCCATACCGACGTACCGGGGAAGCCTTGTCTTTGCCGTGGGTTACAATCGTATCCGCGCATTCGACAGCGGATTTCTGTACGAGGATCTGTTTGATGCGGGGACTGATTCTTCTTATGACAGAGCATTCACTGAGATTGAAAACGGAGGATTGACCAACTGGGTGTTTTCAGGAGCCATGGAAGTATCGCCCAATCTGTCACTCGGTGCTTCATTCAATCTCTGGCGCGGAAACAATGATTATCAGTGGATCGACGAATATAACAGCGTTCAGAATCTCTACTATTTCGATACGACGACGGAATACAACATCAATACGAAGTATTCAGCAGCTAATTTCAAACTGGGCGCATTCTATCAACTTGGATTTCTGGGTAATCTTGCCGCGACGATCTCCACGCCTGTCAAACTGAATTCGAAAGAGGACTGGAACGTCAGCTACAATGATTTCGATGATAGCGGCGATCCCGAATTCGCTGATTACAATGAGTATTACGAGGAGAGCGGTGCGTGGGATTACGAGATCGAAGCGCCATTCACATTTTCTGCCGGTGCTGCTTTCACGTTTTTCCCGAATCTGATTGTGTCCGGTGATGTGGAGTACACGGACTGGTCGCAGCTGAAGTACACGTCAGAGCCGCCTGTGGGTGAACTGGGTGAATCGAATCGCTATTTCAAGCGTAATTACAGGGCGACAACTCAGTTCCGAGTCGGGGCTGAATTTACGGTTCCCCTGCTCAATATGCAGCTTCGGGCGGGCGCGTTCAATAAACCGACGCCACTCGAGGAATCCAGTATCACGACGGACAGGCGCTATCTGACCGCGGGTGTTGGTGTGCTGCTGGACAAGCAGGTGAAACTGGACGTCGCCTATCTCCGTGGCTGGTGGACCGACGAAAGCTATCTTTCCGAGGAAGTACCATCCGTGGAAGAGGATATTTCGATCAATAAAATACTGGCAACCATCGCATTCCGCTTTTAGCTGATTCGAATTTAGCCTTCTTAATTTGATCTCCGCCTGACATAAAGCTTGGGCGGAGATTTTTTTTATTGACTTGCCACTTATTTCCATGTATATTTATTTTGAATCTTTCCAGGGTTCAATCGTATATTCAATCAGATGCATTGATTGTTATATTTGTACACATCATTTTTGAGAGCACATGAAATCTGTTATTTACATCGCTATTGCCGTATTTCTCTTTTCTGATTTGTCCGCAGCCCCGAAGAATAAAAAGCAGCTGGCTTATGCATGCTATCAGGAGGGAGTGAAATATTACAAGGCAGATGACGAAGATGCCGCTCTGAAGAAGTTCCGCGAGGCAGTGGAATACGATAAAAAACTGGCAAAAGCGTATGAATACATCGCGCTCATCTTGATGGACAGGGGAACGGTGCACAGCCGTTTCATGGCAACCACGGAGCTCGACAAGGCGCTCAAACTCGATTGGCATAATCCGGAATTCAGATTTACAAACGCGAAACTCTATCTCAAGAAAGATATGGACGGAGCCGCGATGCGGGAATTTGAAAAAGTTGTGAAGTATGATCCGGATAATTACATGGCGTATTATCAGATGGGGCTGATCAAGGAAAAGAGAGTGATGCGCTACAGGGATATGATCGATGCCGATGAGGGTGGCGTGATCTATTTCAGAAAGTACGCTGAAAAGGATAAAGACAAGACCATTTACTATTACAACAAGGCACGCGCCATCAATCCAAAATTCATGGATGTCTATTACCGGCTGGGTTTGCTCTATTATGAGTTTGGGGAGATCAATGAAATGATCGACCTCCTTTCCGCCGCTGTACGAATCAATTCCGAAGATGTCAACTGCCATCTGTTTCTGGGCTTCGCTTTTCATAACGATCAACAGTACGCGAACGCGGAAAAATATTACCATCGCGCCATGGAACTCATGCCGGCAGATCAGCGAAGGCTCTTTGAGTCCATTGAGAACATTATTACGACTGCTGACAGGTCGAAATATGAAGAGATGCAGCAGGAAGGTAAACGCGCGATGGAGCGCGCACACTGGAAAAGGAATGATCCGTTCTTCCTGACAGAATTCAACGAACGAAGACTGGAACACTACAGCCGTATCGCCTATGTCAATCTGCGATACTCAAAACCTGAAAAGAAGATCGAAGGATGGAAAACCGATCAGGGGAAAGTGTATATCCGCTATGGCAAGCCCATGATGATGTACAGGACTCGCCCCGAAATCGGTGATTTCTCCGCGATAAATTCATTCAGCCCCCTGAAAACCTCCAAGGATGTGTGGATATATGATGACTTCGAATTTATTTTCGATGACCAGTTCCTGTCGAATCGATACGATTTCGCGTGGGGAGATTCACCTGAAAATGATTACAGATCCGTTTACGAACTGTTGATTGAAAAGACTCCGGAATTGCATCGATATCTCCCGGAAAACAAGATTTTAGAGATCGCGACACAGCTGACAGAATTCAAGGGTGAGAGAGATTCCAGCGCACTGGATGTGAGTTATGCGGTGCATGCGGACAGTCTCTATCTTGGCAGATATGAAGACCGGTGGGAATCGAGGCTGAGTAAAGGCATGTTTATTTTCGATCGTCACTGGAATGAGATTCAAAGCCGGAAGAACGAGGTGGTTTTCCCTGAGAACGATATCATCGACATCGGTGAATCCCGGTATTTTATCGCGTCAGATGGGATTTCCCTGGAGCCGGGAACCTATCATCTGGCATTCGAGTTGCTGGATTCCGAATCAGGAAGGAGAGGAAGTGTTCGTAAGGAGGTCGAAATAAAGCGCCATGCACCGGATAGCCTTGCATTGAGCGATATACTTCTTGCGCGATCGATTGAAGCCGACTCCACAGCCTATACTTTTTTCCGGGAAACCCTGGATATCGTACCCAATCCGTTAAAGAGATTCTCTCCCGGTGAGCCGGTTTACATCTATTACGAGATCTATAATCTTGCTCAGGATGCATCGGGTATGAGCCGTTTCAGGATCGAATATACGCTGGGTGACGGAGACGAAGATGGCCCCGGACTATTTGTGAGGTTTTTGTCGAAACTCAATATCGTCGACATCCGCGGTGACGTGACCACCACGCTGATCTATGAGGGGAATTCGTCTCGTGAATTTTTATATCAGAAGATCGACCTGCCGGATGATCTGGACGGAGATGTGGCGTTGACCGTCCAAATCACTGATCTGCAATCTGACGAAAGTGTTTCGCGAAAATCTGAGTTCCGACTGGATTGAGGTCTTTACATCTAAAATATTCGTTCAAAAATCCATATTTTTTAAACTGTGCAAAAAATTGCCCTGCTAATTACTAAAAAGTAACTTTGTTAAACTAGTATTAACAAAGGTTTAAGGCATTTGTTAAATCTTTGAAACGATATTATAAGTTTATTAAAAACAATAACTAAAGTTATCAAGTTAATGATTTAATTGATTTTAAATGAGTTATGACGAGAAATTATTGAAAAAATATTATTTTGTCCTTGATTTTTAAAATTAATAATTTATATTATAGCTGCGTACATGGCACTACATCTGGGGGTTGAAATCGGGTATAACGCTATATGAATAGTGAGCTGTTAACAAAACAAAAAGATCATAATCTCTCCGGAACGGGTTCGATCTATATTGAAAAGTTTCCCAGAGAGTTCAAGAAAAATATGTTCGAAACGTTCGACTGGCGATTTGCGCTTATTCTTCTGGTCTCGCTGGCGTTTCATGTATGGCTCATCCTGTTTCTGGAGAATGAGTTTCCCGCCGAATTCGACACGAAAGCCATCGTCAAGATACAGCAGCAGTATGTGGATCTTCTCGTGGATGAAACGATCACGCCCACCGAAATCTATGATGCCACTGAATCCGATGATTACATTCAGCCGCTGGATTACGAGACCATCACCGGTCTTTCCACCTGGATGTACGATATCAGCGAAGAGGTGATGTCCACCATCGAGGAGATGCCGGGATTCGGTTTGGCCGAAGAAGCTGTAGAGTCAGGCGGGCGTATCAGTGAGACAGCTGTGCCGACCATCGAAGAGATGTCGACAGCGCGCGCCTATGCAGAAGACGCACGAAATCTGACGCGTACGCAGGTTGAGGGGGAAGTCGGTTCGATCGGGCTGCTCGGATTGATCGGTGGCAGCGGAAGTGAACTGGTGGATTACGAGTACATCGATGATCTGCTGGGTTACGCCGATCTCAATGCGGAACACCTGGAAAGCGTTCTGTCGAAACTGAACGCCATTCAGGTACCGCGCCATCATACCGCTGGCTATATTCTCAGCTATCGCCGTGGTGGAGAAGTGACCGGTGGCAAGCTCAAGGGCGGCAGGGTGCTGGTCGATCGTCAAATCGAAGAAGCGATCAAGGATATTCAACCGCTCGAAGAGGCGCAAACCAAGACTGTGGAACGCACCACCACATATGAAGATGTCCCTTCCAGTCCGCTTTCAAAATTGCGTTCCGTGGAGGATGCGCCCAGAAGCAGACGTCCGGAAGATGTCGTGAGAGTGGTTCAATCTCACAAACTCGCGCTGCAGGATTGCTACAAGCAGGTATTGCGGGATGATCCGACGATACGCGGAAAGATCATTATTCGTTTTACCATCGATCCCGAGGGCCGCGTTATCGATGCCGAGATGGTCTCCTCATCGCTGAATTCACCGGAGATGGAGGGATGCATCATTAACAGGATCAAGAACTGGAGAGATTTTCCTCTCTGCCATCCCTCTGCCGGCAATATGACCTACAAGCAGGTCTTCAATTTCGGCAGTTGAGACTTTGTCCATACGAAAAATCTCCTTGCTATTTTCTGAATTCTATCGTATTTTAATATTTTGATGGATGACAATTCAACGCATTTTCCTGTGGGCAAGCTGCCGCATGATTTCCTCGGCCGGCTCCTGGAACGTTACAGTATTTCGTCGCCGGATGTCATTGTAGGCGCCAGCATCGGAGAGGATGCGGCAGTGATTGATATCGGCGAGAAGTACCTGCTCGCCAAAACAGATCCTATCACATTTGTCACCGAAGAGATCGGCTATTATGCCATCAATATCAATGCGAATGACATCGCCTGCATGGGAGGTGTACCGCGCTGGTTTCTGGCAACCCTGCTTCTGCCCGAAGGGACATCCACCGAAGAATCGGTCGAAGATCTCTTCCGCCAGCTATCAGATGCCTGTCAATCGGTGAATGTTGCCCTGTGCGGAGGACATACGGAAGTCACCGCTGGAATCGACCGGCCCATCGTCGTGGGGCAGATGCTTGGTGAGGTGGCCAAGGACCAGCTTGTCCGGACGGGTAACGCGCAGGAGGGCGACGATGTGCTGCTCACCAAGGGAATCGCGATCGAGGGCGCATCCATTGTGGCGAGAGAGAAATACGAGGAATTGTCGGAAACATTTTCGAAGCAGCTGGCTGAGCAGGCGAAAGGTTTTCTGCATGATCCCGGCATCAGCGTGCTGAAGGATGCCCGGCTGGCAGCGGGTATCGATGGCTTACACGCAATGCATGACCCCACGGAAGGCGGACTGGCTGTTGGATTGTATGAACTCGCTCGCGCGTCCGGCAAGGGATTGCGTATTGAAATGGATATGATCGATATACTGCCCGAATGCAAGCTGCTGTGCGATTTCTATGGTCTCGATCCTTTGGGATTGATCGCCTCTGGCGCGCTGCTGCTTACCTGCGCGCCGTCAGTGAGCCACTCGCTTCTGGATAGATACGAACAGTATCAGATCAGCGCCAGCAAGATCGGGAAAGTCATGCCTGCTGATCACGGTCTGAAGATCATCGGATTTGACGGTGAAGAGCGTGATCTGCCCTACTTTGCACAGGATGAAATCGTGAAGATATTCACATAGAGCGGAAGGAGCATATACATGGCATTTGAAATCGAATGGATACCGAGTCAATTTTTCGATTCGGGCAAGACATCCAATGAAATGATCATCGTGCACCACACGGGCAGCACCAACGGTCGCGTCAACAGCCTGGAGGGCACCATCTCATGGTTTAAACCGGATCCCTGGCGGAGCCGGTATCAGGTATCGGCGCATTACATCATTCCGAGGGTACAGGGACGCATCATCCAGATGGTTCGAGACGAGGATACGGCCTGGCATGCCGGCAGAAGCGAATGGGTGATCAACGGTGTCCGCCGCGACAAACTCAATGTCCGCAGCATCGGCATTGAACTTCAGGGCGACGGTAATCTCGTCGATTACACCAGTTTTCAATATGAAGCGCTGATCTGGCTTGTGAAACAGAAGATGGCGCAGTTCGCTGTGCCCGTGGACCTTGTCCGTGGACACCAGGAGATATCCAGCGGCAAAGTGGACCCGGGCGAACGATTCGACTGGACCATGTTCAGGAACGCGCTCACGTCATCCGGCGTATTCATTCCGGACAACGGAACCGGTGGATTGGTCGATGATGACGATGACGGGGTGATCTATATCGATGAGACAGATGAGGTCTTCATCCCGGATGGAAAGGATCGATCCCTGTTCGAGCGAATACTCAATTCGATCTTTTCTATTTTCAAATAATTCAGTGCTCAACGCGTAAGAAAAAGTCAGGAATAGGATCTTTATCCTGGACGGGTCGGATTGGTGCATCCGAATCTGTCATACAAAACGATCATAATAAAAAATGCGATTCTACAGAGTTTTTTGTGTTCTGATACTAATCAGCTTTCCCCCTCATGCATGTGATTCACAAGATCATACCTGTCACTGGTTTGGCGGTGATCGCCCGCGCACCAACTCCCGTATCAGCGATATCAAAAGTCCTGCGGGCTATCAACGGTGTACTTACGATTCTCTTTCATTTCAAGCGTGGCTTCGATCACTGCCGCTCAAGGCGCCGGATAGCGCTGTGATGCTGTACGATGGAACGAGAAAGCCGAATCAATCTGCGCATGAACGGGTCATCGGGATCGATGTTGGACAGAGGGATTTGCAGCAATGCGCCGACGCCGTGATGCGGCTGGCAGCGGAATTTCTGTATCAGGCCGGCCGAAGGGATGATATCGCCTTCAACTTCACCAGCGGAGATCGGGCGGCATGGAGCCGCTGGCTGCGCGGCTGGAGACCTGTCGTATCCGGCAATCAGGTGCACTGGAAAAAGAGCGCTCAGATCGACTCTTCATACCGCAACTTCCGGAAATATCTCAATACAGTATTCAGCTATGCCGGCAGCTATTCGCTGTCCAGGGAATTGATCCGCGTGCCGGATGCCGACTCACTGCGCCTCGGTGATGTCTTCATTCAGGGCGGATTCCCGGGTCACGCGGTGATGGTGGTGGATGCGGCGATCCATGAGCAGAACGGAGAGAAAGTATTCCTTCTTGCGCAGAGCTACATGCCGGCGCAGGACATCCATATCTTGAAAAATCCCGGGGATGCGAGACTGAGTCCGTGGTACAAGATCCATACAGAGAATCCATTGGTGACGCCGGAATGGACGTTCGGGTGGAACGATCTGATGCGATTCGCATGGATGAAATAGAATGCCAAAACATGGAGGATTGAGATTGAAAATTCATAAGCCTGTTTCCTTTGTCATTGGCGTGCTTCTGATAGCGCTTTCGATTGTTTTCTTCGTAGCGTTTAAAAATGCCAAGGGCATTATACCGCTTTCCATCGCATGCTCACTGATTTATATCGCTCTGAAACCGGGCAGAGTGGCAACGCTGATCTTTGGGCATACACTGGTGGTGGTCGGCTGCATGCTGCTTACCTGGGGACTGTATCTGCTGCCTCACAGCGAGCCGGTATTGCTGCATATCTTTTTTAGACCGCTGTTCTGGGGCTTGTTCTCCATCTTCGGCGGTATATGCGCCATCTTCCACGGATTTTGCCGGTGCGTGATGACTGGCAAGTGAGTGCGCGGCGATCAGTTGGTTACTTAATCTCTAAAGGTATCGCTACCATGGAAATGGTAAGATTTATAAGACAACATAAATTGAGGAATTCGGTTTGAAAACCAAGTTTATTTCCCTGTTCCTGGTGATATCAATCTTCACCAGCGATATTATCTTGGCTCAGCAGGAGAGAGCAAGAGAGCTTGGTGTCATCATCGGGAGTTTCGATACAGGTGTAAACAATGCAATAACTGATGTGCCGGGCGTTCTTGTCGGCCATATCACACTCATCGAAGGGGATGAGGTTCGAACCGGAGTGACGGCGATAGTGCCTCATTCCGGAAACATCTTCCAGGACAAAGTACCGGCAGCGATCTATATCGCCAATGGATTTGGAAAGCTCACCGCCATAAGTCAGGTGGAGGAGTTGGGCAACATCGAAACGCCCATTATCCTGACGAACACACTGTCGGTGCCCGGTGCGGCTGACGCACTGATCGATTACACCCTCGGATTCAAAGAGAACCGGAGTGTGCGGTCGGTGAATCCCATCGTCGGCGAAACCAATGACGGGCGATTGAATGATATCCGGGGTCGTCATATTCGCAAATCGCATTTTCTGGAAGCGATAAAAACGGCGGCAACCGGATCCGTTGCCGAGGGGAATGTCGGCGCCGGGACGGGTACGATCTGTTTCGGATACAAGGGAGGCATCGGTACGGCATCTCGCGTGCTTTCGCAGGAGGATGGTGGCTACACCATCGGCGTGCTGGTGCAGACCAATTACGGTGGTGAGCTGACCATCGCTGGAATTCCTGTTTTCCGGGCGCTGGAAGAGAAAAAAGTGCCGGATTCAGGTGACGGTTCCGTGATGATCATCGTCGCAACGGACGCGCCGCTCAGAGCCCGCAATCTGAAGCGCCTTGCAAGGCGGGCGACATTCGGTATCGCCAGGACTGGCGGGAACTGTTCAAACGGCAGCGGTGAATATGTGGTCGCCTTTTCCGTCGCGCCGGAACTGAGAATGTCCTATCGCAGGGGAGAGTCATTTTTCGAGTCAGGGGCGGAGCTTCGGAACGACCGGATGTCGCCTCTGTTTACCGCCGTGATAGAGGCGACGGAAGAAGCGGTGCTCAATTCGCTCTTCGCGGCTCAGACGATGCGGGGTAGAGATGGATTGATGATTCCCGCATTACCGGTGAAGGCTGTCCTGGAGATGTTGAGGTCATACAGTGTCGTCAGATAATGGCTCGAATACTAAATTTTGCGAAAATGATCCGCCACTGATCGGCATACTTGGCGGGATGGGAACCGCCGCAGGGATCCATTTCCAGAATCTTTTTTTTCAGGTCTGCAATGCCAACGGAATACACGGGGATCAGGATTATCCTGAATGGCTCTATTTCAATGCATCAAAGGCACCGGATCGTACGGAGGCACTGCTTGGGAACGGGCCATCGCCTGAAGAGTATCTGGTGCAAAGGCTGCAAAAAATGAAAGCGGCGGGCGTGGATCTTGTGGTCGCTGTGTGCAATACCGTGCATTCATTTTACACCCCGGTTTATGGCAAGGTACCGATCCCGTGGATAGACCTGCAAGATGAGACAGCCCGAAAGATTGTACACGATGGGTACACCAGTGTCTCGCTCATGTCAACGGAAGGCACACTCCGCTCGGGACTTTTCAGAAACGCGATTGCCTCATTGCAAATTGATTATCACGAGCCGCAGCCCGCTTCAGAAATGCAGCGTATGATCACGAATGCCATCTATCATCCTGGATACGGTATAAAATACACAGGCGCTAAAGTTCATCCCAAAGCGCTCAGGATGTTGCAGGAGGTCGTGGACGGATTTGAAGTCGACGCCATCATCATGGGATGCACCGAGCTGTCGCTGGCGAAATCTCACCTGAAGTCGAATGCTGTCTTGCTGGATCCAATGGAGATCGCCGCACAGGCATGCTATGACTACTGCTATGGAAAGCGCTGAATAAATGAACAGCAATATGACCGGATACAGGCGGTGTACTGCCGTCATTGAGGGGGCCCTGCCCGACCGTGTGCCCGCCTATACACCGACCATCGCCAGTGACGTGGCAAGCAAGATCCTCGGCAGGGAGGCGCATACCGGCGGACCCGGTCTATGGTATGCCGAGGCCGTGGCGTGGAGTAACGGACCTTCATCCTGGAAGGAATTCGACGCGCAGATCACCATAGACATCATCGATCTGCACCGGGCGCTGGA
>JAZBPW010000189.1:0-16838 GCA_036351795.1 Candidatus Zhuqueibacterota bacterium
AGAAAAGAGATTTTCTGATAGATTCGTTCTTGTTGCCGGTCATACGATACCTCTCATATATGCGATGCTTGCCGTATTGAATGAGGCACTGCGGCGGAAATATAAGGCCACCGGAGATGAGAAGTACCGTATAGCCAATGAACCGGAGGCCGCGCTATATTACGAGGATTTATTGACATTACGCCATAATGGTGGCTTGCCGGGGCATGCGGAAATGGCGGGCAAGACCCTGTTTTTAAAATTCAATACCGGTCCGTCCGGGCACGGCTCACCTGCGGCAGCTGGAGAGGCGATAGCGTTAAAGCTTGCGGGAGCTGGAGATGTGCGTGTGTTTGCCGTCGAAGGGGAGGGGGGAGCAACGACAGGCGCAACGCATGAAACACAGAATTCGGCATGGGGACTCGGATTGGATAACCTGTATTATCTGATTGACTGGAATGATTTCGGAATTGACAATCATCCAATGAGTTCAATTGTACATGGCGGGCCGCAGGAATGGTTCGGTGCACATGGCTGGAGAACATTCGGTGCGAATGATGGGATGGAATGGTCCTCAGTGAGCAAAGCCTTGCTCGACATGATTTACACTGAAAATTCAGATCATCGTCCGGGGATGTGCTGGTTTCGCACTCGCAAAGGACGTGAGTATGGCATTTTCGATAATAAATCACATGGGACACCGCATAAACCGATGAATAGTCCGGGATTCTGGAACACCAAGCGTCCTTTCATGGAAAAATATGGCATTGAGTTTGAAGGCTATGGCGAGGGTGCTCCTGATACACACGATGGACAGGTTAAGCAGACACGCGCTAATCTGGAAAAAGTGTTTCAGCTCTACGATAAGTATCCGGATTTGCTGGATTATGTTTCGGAGACGCTTGTCGGATTGGGCGAAGCGATTCCGGAGGAGAAGACGACGTTGTTTTATGATTATGATGTGAATCCGTTCAAAGATCCGGCATTGACTGATTTTGTAAATTATCCTGAAGATATCTTTGTGAAGCCCGGTGAAAAGGCTCCCAATCGTGCCGGATTAGCAAAGTTCGGCGCATGGATCAATGCCTACAGTCATAGAAAGTATGGCCGGCCACTCTTCATCGCGATGTCGGCGGATCTGGCTGATTCGACGAATATTTCCGGCTTTGCCAAGGGATATGGTGATTTCGAAGGATTTGGACCTTACGAGAGGCAAGATAATCCGCAAGGATGTCTGCTGCCACAGGGCATTACCGAATTCGCCAATTCGGGTATCACAGCTGGTATTGCAACTGTTAATCTGTCAAAGAAACCATTTGAGGAATTCAATGGATTCTACGCCGCGTGTTCCACTTACGGTTCCTTTGTCTATCTCAAATACGGACTCATGCGGCTATTCAGCCAGCTGGCGCAGGATTCAGAAATCAAGGTTGGAAAAGTCTTGTGGATCGCAGGTCACTCGGGACCTGAAACTGCAGAGGATTCCAGGACGCATTTCGGTATCTTCGCACCCGGTGTGACACAACTATTCCCCGAAGGAAGGATTCTTAATCTTTATCCCTGGGAACATAACGAGGTTGCTCCAATGATTGGTGCCGCAATGGCTACCGATGTCCCGGTTATCGCATTGCATCTTACCAGACCGCCTGTTGAAATCCCTGATCGTGAAGCACTCGGCATGGCGTCACATTTTGAAGCTGCAAAAGGAGCCTATCTGATTCGGGAATATCGTTCTGATGTCCCGAAGATGGGCACTGTGTTTGTCCAGGGAACGAGCGTGACCAGTAATATCATAAAGATTTTGCCAAAACTTGATGAAGAGGGGTTGAATGTCAAATTGATCGCCGCTGTCAGCCATGAGCTATTCAAATTGCAATCCGAAAGTTACCAAAAGTCTATTCTGCCGGATAACGATTGGATGGATTCAACCTTTGCCACGAACGCATCCCGTCGCAATATGCGCGATTGGACTGCGCACAAAATTTCAGAAGAATATGCCATGTCTTCAGATTGGGACAATGGCTGGCGTACCGGAGGATCTGTGGACGAATTATGCCAGGAGGCACATATCTCGGCCGATTGGCTTTTAAAGGGTATTCGCCGATTTGCGAAAGAGAGGGAGCAACGACTCAATCGTCTGAGAGCAATGCTGCCCTGATGGACAATGAGTGACCGATGAATTGACAAGTTATATGATGTAAAAATGGGCCTGATTAATTTATAGATCAACGTATATTTGAACAGGCTCGTAGTTCGAATTTGGATGTCAAGGGGCTGAATCAAAAGTCCAATATGATGACGTGATGCCACAATATGTGGGCTGTTTATTTTTTTCTGTCTATTTATTGTGGTATCTGGAAAAATTAGGACTTTTTTAATGCAGCCCCTTTTTTATGGAGAAGTATAAATATATGATAGTAAGGGCAAGAGAGAATTACCACACGCATACGAACTATTGCAAACATGCCACCGGAAGTGTTGCTGACTACTGTGCAGCGGCTGTAGAGAGAGAGATGCTGATTTTGGGTGTCTCAGACCACACGCCCTTTCCCGATGATAGATGGAATCAGGAGAGAATGGAATACAGGCAGCTACAGGAATACTGTGATGATATTCACCGGGCACAGGAGAAATATCCTGAAATTCGGATTCTGAAATCACTGGAATGCGAATATTGCCCTGATTTGGATGAGTATTATCCCGATGAACTTTTGGGCGAAATGGCGCTCGATTATCTGGTGGGGGCAGTCCACTATTTCCCTTTCCAGGGATCGTGGCTCTATGTGTTCGAGGAAGAGATGAATGAGAAGCTTCTTTATCTATATGCAAAGCACATGATTCGTACTATGGAGACGGGCTATTTCTCATTTATGGCGCATCCAGATCTTTTCGGAATGAGCTATCTTTCCTGGAACGCTACGGCTGAATCCTTCATCCGTGATATTTGCAGCGCGAGCAAAACGTATGGCGTGCCCCTTGAGATCAATGCCAGCGGTTTCCGCAAAAAGAAAGTGATGACACCGGATGGTTACCGGAATAGATTTCCCCTGGCGCAGTTCTGGGAAATCGCTTCTGAGTATGATGTGCGTTTTGTAGCAAACTCTGATGCACACACCCCTGATGATGTGGATGCGAATATTGTCGATGCGATGAGATTTGCCGAACAATTCAATTTGAAAAAAGCCAAATTTACCTTCGCACGACCCGCCCCTGTAGACCTGAAATAGTCGAAGACTGATTGTAGAATATTGTTACTTTAATTGTAGAATATTCTACAAATGCCCTGTTTGATTTTTAAGAGCGTGTTATAACTCGAATAATATCAAGCCATAAAATGTTGGTATAATTATTGTATCCTCTTATGAAAATTTTGCCTACTAAAAATTAAGGAGTCATAAGATGAAAAGTAAATTATTTATGGGATTGTTCGTTTTACTACTGGTTGCGTCTTTATCCTCATATGTCAACGCGCAATGTTGCAGTAAAAAGGCTTCAGCTAAGAGTTCGTCTGAATCAAGCGCTGATAAAGATATGAGGTCTTCAGAATGTTCGTCTTCAAAAACAGACATGAAGAAAGCGTTCTCTTATGAATACAAAGGTAAAACGTACTACTTTGAAACTTCTGAGCTGATGGAGAAATTCAAGGCTGATCCTGAAACGAAATTAAGTCAGGTGTCCTCCACATGTTGCGCAGGTAAAATGACCCTTGATAAACGCACCGCTTTAAAGAGCACTTATGATGAAAAAGAGTATTATTTCTGCAGCGATAAATGCAAAGCCGGATTTGACGCCGATCCGCAGGCATATTTGAAGAAAACCAGTTCAACGAAATGCGGAGATAGATGCTGCGGGTCTAAAGAAGCGAAGCAGAATATGACGAAAACCAGTGAGATATAAAACACAGTGGATAGCAACAATTATTCAGGGTATGGTTACGAACGTGTTCAGAAAAATCCTGAATCATTAATAATGTGGTAGTGACTCAAATATAATAAATTCCTTCAGCTGATATCCAGTTAATTTTCAAGATATCCAGGGCGATTCCGTATACTGAATCGCCTTTTTTTTTCGTAATCCACCATGTGCTCTCTTTTATTTTCTTGCTTTGAAATCGAGAAATTCTTATCTTAGGAATGGTCTAACTCTATCCTGATTGTTCATATTTCTATGGAGGCGTAAATGAGATGGTTCAATAATTGTATTGCGAATCTGCTGCCAATTGTACCGAAACCTATTGTTGGCTTGTTCTCAAGACAGTATATTGCCGGTGAAAAAATTGAAGATGCGATTCAGGCCGCGAAAGAACTGAATTCACAAGGGATTTGTGTTACACTGGATCTTCTGGGAGAAGAGGTGAAGAGCAAGGAGGATTCTCTTAAAGCAGTCGATCACTATCTCAAAATGTTAGAAGTGATCGATCAGGAAAAATTGGATGGAAACGTATCGGTGAAGCCAACGCACATGGGATTGAAGATCGATAAGGAATTCTGCTATAGCAATTTGAAGACATTGGTCGAAGCCGCTAAGAAGATCAATAACTTCATTCGGATTGACATGGAGGATTCGTCATGCGTCGATGATACGCTGGATATATATTTTAAACTTCGGGAAGATTACACGAATGTGGGCACTGTCATTCAGTCATATCTGCGAAGAACCATCGATGACGCCAACAAACTGATTCCTAAAAAGGCAAATCTTAGACTTTGTAAAGGTGCATACTACTGGGAGAAGCGGGATGTCGTCTATAAGGATGGTGATATTATCAATGAAAATTTTTGCTATGTATTGGATAAATTTTTATCGAGCGACTGCTACATTGGCGTTGCGACACATGACGAGAAACTGGTCTGGTATACACTGAAGTTGGTTGATCAGCTGCAACTGGGCAAAGACAAATATGAATTTCAGATGCTTTACGGTGTCGATCCTGAACTGCGCAGGATCATTGTCGGGGCGGGACACAAGCTTCGTGTCTACGTTCCATTCGGTAAAGAATGGTTTGCGTATTCAATCCGGCGCCTTAAAGAGAATCCGAAGATGGTGAGTTATATCATGAAGAACACAATACACCGAATATTCGGAATCAAGCAATAGGTGCAGATCAATTTTAAGCGGTATACATGCAATTATGTGAAAGGTGAAAAGTAGCACATGGAGATTGTCCCGGACCTGTCGAAAATACGAGAGGCTCACCATAGAATTCTATCACAGATTCATGTCACACCGGTTCTCACTTGTGAATCGTTGAATGAATTGGCCGGTGCTGACCTCTTCTTTAAATGTGAAAACATGCAAAAGGTGGGTGCGTTCAAGTTCAGAGGGGCAAGCAACGCAGTGATCACGCTTTCGAGAAAAGATGCTGCGTCCGGAGTGGTGACGCATTCATCCGGGAACCATGCGGCCGCGCTGGCATTGGCCGCCAAACGACGTGGCATAAATGCCCATATTGTCATGCCCCGGAACGCCCCGGCAGTCAAAATTGCGGCCGTGAAAAATTATGGCGGAATGATCACATTCTGTGAACCGACTCTTGAAGCGCGGGAAAACACGGCCGATGCAATCATTGCTGATACCGGCGCTGTTTTCATTCATCCTTATAATGACTACCGGATCATCGCGGGGCAGGGTACAGCAGCGCTGGAATTTCTGGATGTGGTTGAAGATCTTGATTATCTCCTCGCTCCGGTGGGTGGCGGGGGACTTTTGAGCGGCACCGCGATCAGTGCAAAATCAATCCAATCGTCAATTCAAGTGATCGGATGTGAACCCCAAAATGCCGATGATGCCTATCACTCATACAAAACAGGAAAAATTGTCCCATCTGTCAATCCGGACACGATCGCCGATGGGCTCAAGACGTCATTGGGAGATAAGACCTTTGCCATCATACGGAAATATGTCGATGACATTGTGCTGGTTCAAGAGCAGGAGATCGTCACAGCCATGCAATTGATTTATGAACGAATGAAGATCGTTGTCGAACCATCCTCATCCGTGGTTCTCGCAGCTGCATTGTGCGGTAGATTGAATATCAGCGGGAAAAAGGTGGGATTGATACTGTCCGGTGGCAATGTGGATATGTCGCACTTCTTCAGCAGTCTCCTGGACTGAAATAGTCAGGTGATTGAATTTTGGCGGTATTGAATATTCACAAAATAATCAGGTAAAGTCATGATGAAATCTAAAGAAACAAGACGCTCCTTTTTATGGAAAATTGCTGGTATGAGCAGTGCGGTCGCATTCACACCGTTTTTAAAACTCAAAGCCGGTGTGGGGCCCGGTAAATCACCGATGATTTTATGCAGTCGCGGACGTGACTGGGGTGAGAAAGTGCTTTACCCGGGATGGGATATTCTTGACAAAGGGGGCAATGTCCTCGATGCAGTGGAAAAAAGTACGAATGTCGCGGAGCTTGATCCAGAAGACCTGTCAGTCGGGTATGGTGGGTTACCGAACGAACAGGGCGTCGTGGAACTTGATGCGTCTGTCATGTATGGCCCAACGCATCAATGTGGTTCGGTGGCATCACTGAGACATATCAAGACACCCTCCTCCGTTGCAAGGAAGGTGATGGAACGGACGGATCACATCATGCTCGTCGGCAAGGGCGCCTTGAATTTCGCACTTGCACATGGTTATGAAAAAGCCAATTTATTGACAGACCGCTCGCGGGAGTTGTGGTTGAAGTGGCGTGAGCGTTTATCTGACAAGGATGATTGGCTTCCTGCGACTGACCCTGATGATGCGGTTGAGAAAAAACGGTCGACGGGTACGATCAATGTACTTGGAATGGATGCAAACGGTGATATTGCTGGGATTACCTCGACAAGCGGACTGGCCTACAAGATACCGGGGCGGATTGGCGATTCCCCTATAATTGGCGCCGGTCTTTATCTCGATAACAGCGTTGGAGCTGCAGGTGCGACCGGGCGTGGAGAAGAGGTTATCAGAACGTGCGGCAGCTTTCTGGTCGTTGAGCTCATGCGGCAGGGCTATTCTCCTCAACGTGCGTGCGAAATGGCATGCGAACGGATTATCAAAATAAATGGCGGTGTCGAAAACATAAAGAGACTGAGATACAATGATAAATATGTTGCGTTCAACGTAGATGGCGACGTTGGATGTGCTTCGATATTAGGATCAACGCCCAAATTGTCCTATCTGAATCCGGAAGGATTTCATGTCTATGAAGGGAAGGTTCTTGTGGATTAATACCAATTCAGTCCTGCATTATTTCGTTCCTCTTTACACGGAACAAGAGTTAATGCGACACTAATGGCTCAACGTAAGCCAATCAGGCAGATGATGTTCAGCAGGATTGTAATTGAGATGAGGTAAATATCCCGTGAGGATAGGGGGTAGTGCACAGGGATCCTTCCGGTGGACGTTGAACCGAAGCCCCTCAACTCCAGTGCGAGTGCCGAATACGACGTATAGTGAATTCCCCGGATGACAAGCGGAAAAAGCAGCTTTTTCAGCATTCTGAATTTATCACGCATGCATAGCTTCTGGATATTGATGCCTCGGAAACGAAGATGCCACAATACATTTTTCGATTCACTATAAATAAACGGTATTAATCGGAATGTCGTCAGGAACAGCAAATTCAGCTTCATAGGAAGCTTGATTCTGTTCATTAGAACAAGAAGATGAAAGGGAGATATCTCCGAGAACATCTTTGCAAGGAGAAAAAGGATCGAAAAACGAACCCAAAGTAGTACAGCTTCTTTTACTCCATCATAATAGGCGATTGGCATTTGTTGCCAATAAAGCAATACCTCGCCGCTCCTCCTGAAAATGATCTGCAGGATTGAAAAAAATAACAAGGCGAATCCGATTTTTCTGAACCGCACGAGGAATCGACTGAACTCCCCGGGATCTTGAGTGATCATGAATAATGTCAGAAACATGAGCCAGATGAAAGGAATCCACATCTTCCCGAATGACACAGCCCAAAGACTCGCTGAAATACCCGGGAAAAGTATGGCAATAACATGAAATTCACTATGGTCAGGTCGCAATTTCATTTATTAGTCCACGGTATCGGCCAATTTTTCACGGTGATCCACCTTTGATGTGAATCGAGCTTTTTAATGTTTTCAAATTCATCTTTTATGTATCCAATGATTATGCATTGTTTCTCTTCTCTCGATGAGTGAGATTGCAGATCCGGATTCGATATGAACTCAAGTAATGTCTGCGTGCGGCTGCTCGATAGAGCATTGTTTAAATTACCAATGACAAGGAAGCGCGGGCATTTTGCATATTGACAAAGAAACCACACAAGTTTGCTTTCACCCTCGGATAACATGAAAGGCTCTTGATGCGCCAGGTGGGAAAGATGCAGCGCTTTGAGCAGGTTTGATGCGTTTGTCAGCATCGCGTCATCAAAATCCAGCATATTTTTTGCGGCTGCCATGGATTCAGCAATTTCCTCAACGACTGTATTGGCGAAAAAGATGGGTTCGATATTGCCCGAAACCCAGCCGATCTGTCGTCCCAGATCAATCACGCGTTTCGCCTCAGTACCCCAGAGGTCCTTCCGATGCCGTGATTCTATTCGCTCATAAAGGTGATGCTTGAGGACGCTGTCGATTTCATCATGTCTTTGGAGGCGCACCAGATATTTCGAAGCCGGTTTGAAATGATATTCAAGAAGGTTCAGGAGCATAAGACACCATCCTTTAACACCCATGTTTTCAAGCCATTGTTCTTGAATTGATGACAGGTAAATATCATGTTGGCATTATCCGATCTCAGTAGATCAAAAAATGATAACCACTCATGATCGAATTCAGGAATGGCTTCGTCTATTAGATACAGCCGGGCGCCTTGCAGAAAATAGACATAGGTCAGAGAGAGTGCCTTTTGAGCGAGCGTCATAATTGAATAGGGGGTGTCACGAAGAGCATTCATGCTCCTGAAAATGTCACAGAATTGGATGCGTCTATTTTCTATTTCCGACAAACATGAATCTGATATTGCTTTCGTAACCAGGATTTCCTGCTCAGGATTCTCAGTGAATAGAAAAAAATCAATATGTCTGCCGGGTATGAAGGCGATCGATGGGAAAAAATGACCAGGTGGCATCGTGAGAATAGAATCCTGACCAATGTGTATGTCGCCAGATAACAGGGTGCCTTGTGTAAAATGAGGGATTTGTCCGGCAATGAGCTTCAATAGCGTGGTTTTTCCCGCGCCATTCTCGCCTTTCAAGTGTACGATATCTCCGGGATTCAAAAACGCGGTGATCTGTTTGAGAAGTGGTTCTTCGAGCCAGCCGAAGGTCAGATCCTGAATAGTCAGTGTTTTCATAGACGAATGTAATGGTCACGTGATGTGATTCATTAGGGAAAGATGATATCCAATAGATGGCTCAAGGGAGCCTGATGATCGGGCTTTGGTAGCTCCATTTTAAAATTTTTTGCGAACTCTTTGCTCATCTCATATGAATCATAGGCGCAGTCTGTTGTGAGATATGTGCGCATGCCAACTTTCGAAGCGATCATATCATTCAATGCATCATTTCCCACCATCAGGCATCGATCTGGCCGTGTATCGATTTTTTCACAGATTTCAAGATAATACTCGAGTTTTGGCTTACAATACTTGCTATTATCAACGCCGGTGATCAATGAGAACGGGATATCTCCGATATTGGCCCACTCTATCCTCATTTGCTGAACGTTCAAAGGGAACATGGGATTTGAGGCGATGACGATTTTCAGATCATTCCGATGCAGACTCATGACGGTATCCCTGACGCCATCGACCGGTGTTGTCAGCGAACGAAATTGATCAAACTGCGTGTTGTAAAAACGTTGAAATCGCTGCAGTTGTTCATCTTTTTCACTCGCTGTCCCGTTCGAAAAAGCGTCCATGAACAGATCCAGATTGTATTGTTTCCCATCATTTTCAACCATTGCCTGGGTAGCACTCACCAATCGATTGGTAAATTCTTCAAAAGACATCAGGTCGTTGAAATACTGGCTGAGTTTATACGAGTAGATTTTAAAAAATTCATTCTCGTTGAAAAGAATCAAAGTGTTGTCCAGGTCGAATAGTATCGCTTCCAGTTTCAATGGGGTATCCTTATTTTGAATTTCTATCAGGAGCAGTCACCTTTTCCATTCGCCGTTCATGTCTTCCGCCGTCAAACGCCGTCTCCAGCCAGATGTCGACCATCTTCACCAACTCATTTTCAGAAAACTCTTTGGCGCCCAGGCATAAGACATTTGAATTGTGATGCTTTCGTGTTGTTTCAGCTGTTTCAAGGCTGTAAACAAGAGCGCCTGTTATGCCAGGGACTCTGTTTGCGACCATACACATGCCGATGCCATTCGAACAGATAAGGATCCCACGATCATTATCGCCATCAGCGACACTCTGCGCGGCGGGGTAGGCGTAATCCGGGTAGTCACACGAGTCTGAACTGGAACAGCCGAAATCCTGAACATTATGCCCCGATTTTTTCAGATGTTTGATCAAATTATTCTTCAGGCAATATCCGGCATGATCGCATGCGATGGCAATTCGCATATCATCTCCTTCCTTTTTTGAGGGTCAGCAGGACATTTAAAACGATGGTCATGAATTTTGAATCCGCTGAATCATTTCGCGACGGGATCAGGATCGGGGCTTTTGCGCCCATTGTTGCGTGCGCCTGCCTGAGTCCTGCAAAATATGTGGTACCCTTTGCCGTGGCATTGGCCGATTCAATATTAGGGAATAGCATGATATCGGCTTTTCCTGCAACGTCTGAGCGAATACCTTTGACTGCTGCTGCTTCGAGTGAAATGGCATTATCCAGCGCGAGGGGGCCATCGACCACGCATCCCTTGATTTGTCCTCTGTCATTCATCTTCGAGAGCAATGCGGCATCTACAGTGGACTGAAGGTTCGGATTTACGGTTTCAGACGCGGATATAACCGCGACTCTGGGGCATTCGTTCCCCAGTGCATGAGCCACCTGAACGGCATTTTGAATGATCTGCACTTTTTCATTCAGATCGGGGGACAGGTTAAATCCTCCGTCTGTTATCATGAGTAATTTATTATGACCAGAGCGCCCCGGAAATTCGAATATAAAAGTGTCACTGATGATTCCGCCGGAACGAAGCCCGTTCTCAGCATGAAATGCAGCCTTCAACAGTGTTGAGGACTTCACACGTCCCTTCATGATGATATCGGCCTCGGAATCATGGATGGACTGAATCGCTCGTTGACAGGTTTCGACATCACCTGTCACTTCGACGATTGGAAATGGATCTCCACTGCGGACACCAATTTTTTCCAGCGTATTTTCGATTGCGGCGAATTTTCCAAATAAAATTCCTTCCGCGATGCCTTCGCTTTTTGCCTTCAGCAATGCCGAAAGAGCCGCCTCGTCATCTCCCGCGGCTACCGCAATGCGAATGGGATCTTCGATGGAATCCGTATACTTTTTTACAGCAGCGATGAGTTCTTCGAAAGTATTAATCATTTTCATGCAGTCCCAATTTTCTTCCTGAAATGAAAGCGTTCCTGTTGAGTTCAATCGTTTTCTTTGGAACACGATTCGAAATCACATCGAGCCATGATTCGGTCGTAAACTCAAGCAAATTGGACAACGCACCCATCATGATCGTATTCAGGATTTTCAGGTTGCCGAGCGTTTCGGCCGTTACCGTAGCGTCCACCGGAAATACGTGTTGTACTTTTTCCGCACAGATTTCGGAAATATTCCCGGGATATTCCATCTTTGAGAAATAGACACTCAAAGGGGTAATTTGCTGTGTGTTGTAAATGATAACGCCATCCGCTTTCATGAAATGCAGATATCTCAATGCTTCCAGTTTTTCGAAGGCGATCAGAATATCCCCTTTCCCTTCTGTAATCAAGGGGGAATATATCTTTTCGCCATACCTGACTTGACTGATGACGCTACCACCTCTCTGAGCCATTCCATGGACTTCACTCTTCTTCGCGTCGATTCCATTGTTCATCGCGACTTCAACGATGATGTCACTTGCTAGCAAAACACCCTGACCTCCGACCCCACTCAGGATGATGTTCACTCCCTCTTCGCTATTGGCTCTAAATTCAGGCATAGACATGTTTAATTCCTCGTCTCTGTTTCAGGTTTTTGAATGGCACCAGGTTTACACACCTGTCGACAAATATCACACCCGATACACAGGAGCGCGTTGATCTTTGTCTTGCCATTCTCATCCTTTTCAATGGCAGGACACCCCACTTTATGACACATTCCGCACATGATGCATTTTTCTGCATCCACCCAATACGGATCGCTGAACTTGCGTCGTGCACGAATCACGCAGGGGGCATCAGCGATGATGACCGACGGTTCATCCGCGCTCATCTCTTCCCGAAAGACCTTTGTCGTTTCGGAGATATTATAGGGATCAACCCGGACGACTCTCTGGATACCTGCAGCGCGACACAGAGCCTCCAAATCGACTTTTGAGGTCGCTTCACGTCGCAGCGTGAGTCCTGTGCCCGGATGCTCCTGGTGTCCAGTCATGGCAGTGATGTTATTATCAAGGATACAGATCTTTGTTTTGCTTTGATTGTAAACAAGATCGATCAATCCTGTGATCCCGGAATGAAGGAATGTAGAATCTCCGATGACGCCGATCAACTTTCCCTTTAAATCGTCTCCAGTCGCTTTTTCCATACCCTGGGCATATCCAATACTGGCGCCCATACATAGACAGGTATCCATGATCTCAAGCGGTGGAATTGCCGCAAGCGTGTAGCAGCCGATATCGCCGGTTACAGTAAGTTTGAGCTTTTTCATGACAAAGAAGATGCCGCGATGTGAACAACCGGGACAAAGCACAGGAGGTCGTGCAGGTATTTGCACGGATATTTCAGGTTTTTTCACACCTTTATGGAAGGCGTCTGCAATGATGTTGGGATTCAGTTCTCCGATTGTGGGCAGGATCTCTTTTCCATGGACATCTATTCCCATGGCAGCGATCTGCTCTTCGAGGAATGGATCCAGTTCTTCGATCACGTAGATCTCTTTGACCTTGTCCGCGAATTCGCGGATCAATTTTTTCGGCAACGGATTTGTCAATCCCAGCTTGAGAAACGATGCATCGCGCAGCACCTCTTTTGCATACTGGTAAGATATACCGCTTGTGATCACACCGATATCTTTATCCCCCCATTCGATTCTGTTCATGTCGCATGTGTTGCAGACATCGGCCAGTCTCTTCATTCGTTCCTCGACGACGACATGCTTTTTTCTGGCGTTCGAAGGAAGTAGTACATTTTTAGAGATATCTTTTGCATATGTTTTTCTTGTTTCGTTTTCGCGCTCATGCAGATGAACAATACTCTTGGAGTGATTGATTCGTGTCGTTGTCCTCAGCAGCACAGGTGTATCGAAGGCCTCGCTGATTTCCAGCGCTTTTCGGGTGAATATGCGCGCCTCTTCACTGTCTGAGGGTTCGAGCATCGGAACCTTTGCGGCGCGAGCGAACCATCTGTTGTCCTGCTCATTCTGGGATGAGTGCATTGCAGGGTCGTCGGCTGAGATGATCACGAGACCGGCATTCACACCCTGATACGAAAGACTGAAAAACGGATCCGCTGCAACATTCAGCCCCACATGTTTCATCGCAGCCAGAGAGCGTACACCACCCAGGGCGGCGCCGCCTGCGACTTCCAATGCGACTTTCTCATTCGGCGCCCATTGCGCCTGTATCTCGCTATATTGCCCTATATTTTCCAGGATCTCTGTACTCGGTGTTCCCGGATAGGCTGCGGCAAACAGCCCCCCTGATTCGTAGAAACCCCTCGCAATCGCTTCGTTTCCAGACATCACCGTTTTCATTTATACATCCTCAAGTGTTTGATTGACATTTATCGTAGTCCAGTGCTTTCTCTTCTCCTTCCAGCACGCGCAGAACGCCTGCTGCCAGCGCCACCATTTCATATTCATGCGGATAAACAAGAACTTGTGCGATATAGCGCACCCTTTTCTTAATAGAATCCAGGAGCAAGTCCGATTTTGCCAGGCCACCACTGATGACAATGGCACTGATGTTTCCATTGACAACCGTTGCCATGGCGCCGATCTCCTTGGCGATCTGGTAGGCCATCGCGTTGTAAACCTCTTCTGCCTTTCTGTCTCCCTTGGCAATTGCATCCTCTACTTTCAAGGCATCCGTTGTTCCGAGATAGGCGTAGAGCCCACCCTTGCCCATGACGAGGCGCTGCATGGCGGTTTTTGTGTGTTCACCTGAATAACAGAGATCAATAAAAGGCTGGAGCGGAAGCTCTCCGGTTCTTTCCGGAGAAAATGGTCCGGATGATGATGCGTCATTGACATCCACGATTCGTCCGTTTTTAAGGGGACAGATCGAGATGCCGCCCCCGAGATGTGCGACGATGAAATTATGTGCAGAGTAGTCAATCCCAAGATCTTCGGCAGCTTTTCTCCCGACAGCATGAATGCTCAGGGTGTGAGAGAGGCTTCTCCTCTCAATGAGCGGGTGTCCGGAATAGCGGGCCAGGGGCTCAAATTCATCCACTGATACAGGGTCAACGACGTAGGCCTGTACTCCAGCGGCAGTCGCAATTTCCTTTGCCAGCGCGCAGCCAAGATTGGATGCGTGATGTCCACGCCGTCCTTCTTTGGCATCGATTATCATGGTTTCGGTGACTGTGTAAGTTCCACCCGGAATCGGTTTCAGCAGACCTCCTCTACCAACAACCGCAGCGATCATGCTGTAGTCGATTTCGTTTCTTTGCAGAAAGTCAACTATTGCGGATTTTCGGATATCAAATTGATCCCAGATGCCGGAATGGGATGCGGAGAGATTAACCTGGTGTTCGATATTTTTGACGACAATTTCTTTGTCTTTCTCAAATATACCCACCTTCGTGGATGTGGAACCCGGGTTAATCACCAAAATTTTGCTGCGCATAAACGGCCTGAGTTTTTCTTATACACTTATGTGAATATGACGAATAAAAGTGAGAAAATAATATAAGAAAACGTGGTTTGAATATCAAGCTAATTCTTGAAGGCTGGAACGATTCGTGCGTTACCTGAATGCAAGAAATATAATGCGAATTATGGTGCGACAAGTGTGTCGCCCTTTTCCTCGATGAAATATTCTAGCGAGAAACAGGACTCCTGGATATGAACCGGCTTAAGGTTTCTGAAAACCTGAATGTGACCCTCGCTGCAAATTTCTACTGAAGCACCATGTTTCGTTATCGTAAGCGGTGGATTTATCGAATTCCAGAGGAACGTATTATTTTCATCTCTGTGATCCCACTCGATATCAATCCAGAATTCTTCTCCCGGGTCCAGAGTCAGCAACTCCTCAGTTTCGGTTTCAGATAAGTACAACGTATTCCGAACTGCCGGTGTGGATTGAACCCATATGTTCAGTTCCACTTTTATTGACCTGGTGTTTTGTAATGTTTCATCAAAGTCGTTTATCACACCGACAGATAAATTCATTGGACTGTTCGGCGTGCCCGTTGAGTCAGCTACACCAATGCGTATGCTGTTGAGTCGCACAAGACCCAGTACGGGGTCTTCAGGGACATCTAATGGTGGCAGAGTCTCGTTGCAATAACTGGATGATAAAAGAATCGCAAGTAGCAGGTAGATTTTTTTCATTATGTTCCGTTCTTTGCTTGAATAACCGATAGCTTAAAGAAATTGGTGCATAAGGTTTTTATGGTTTTCAGCATTTTTCATTTAATACATATAGCAGTGTAAACTCGAACTCTTCAGTTGGAATGGATTGTACATTCGAAAATACCTGGATCGTCCCGGACACGTAAAATTCAATTTCATCGCCCCACTTTGAGAGATTTACTGGCGGTTTGACAGCATCCCAGATGTAGTTACCATCATTGTCTTTATGATCCCATTCGATATCGATCCAGTAGGTTGTACCGGGATCAATGGTGATGATTTCATTCGGGTCTATCTCCTCAAAATGAATATTCCGCTTCACATCAGGCCAATATTTGGTCCACAGTGTAAGATCAACTGAAATTCTCATTGAGTTCTGTAACGTTTCATCGAAAATATTTTTTATTCCAACAGAAAAAGCTTTATATACCATTGGTGATGAAGACGATGCACACACGTTTATTCGATTTGCATTGAGCCTGAAAGCACCGGTAATGAGATTTTCTGGCTCGTTACGTGTCGGCAGTTTTTCCTCGCAGGAGAGTAGTGACATACAAATAGTAAATGTGATAAGAGTGAATATCCAGCTTTTCATGAGCGCTCGCACCTATTTTTCAAAATAAATTTTCAGTCCAATTCTGGTTCTTCTTCCGGTATCATAGGCTGTAGGATCACCGAGTTCACCACCCGGCTTGCCTGAGGAATCGACCCACAAGAGATTTTCAGTATCGAACAGGTTTCTCGTATCGCCATAAAATTCTATTGTGTTTGATTTCCATTTGAATGATTTGCTATATTTGATGTCGAGATAATAGTTCGATTCCATACGTTCATTGTTTGGCCGCAACTGCACATTCAAAGGAGTAATACCATCCCGGGACGGGAAATAGGTATATGGCCTGGGAGAGTTGTACCGGCCTAAAATGTTGACATTCCAATCGCCAGGCAATCTGATGTCTACATTAACATTTAACGTGTGTCTTTGATCCCAGCTCAGGTAATGGTCACCAGGCACCGGATCAAATCCCCATTGAAGATAGTTAAACGTGGATTGTGCTGTTTCGCTCAGACCCTTTGCCACCATGTAGGAATAGGCAAGTTTTCCTCCAAAATAACCGCTGAATGTTTTCTGTACGGCGATTTCCAGTCCTTTTGAGTCCGCATACGGAAGATTGACGAACTGTGTAAA
>JAZBPW010000190.1:0-21276 GCA_036351795.1 Candidatus Zhuqueibacterota bacterium
ACCATCCGGGTGAGCTTCAAGGATGAGTCTGTTCTGCAGGCCATTCACGACAAGATCGCGCAGCATCAGATTCCGCTATACTCTTTCGAATATATGGACGACAAGATGATGCGCTGCATGGGAAAAGAGAATATGCTGTTGCTGCTCCAGACAGCCGGTTCGGCGAATGATGCAAAGAATCAGGCGGACACAGTGGTGAAGATCCTGAAAGACCTGGATCCTATTGAACTCAAATACACGAATGACAAGAAAGAAGCGGACGAACTTTATGCGGAACGGCGGAGCTGCCTCGGTGCGCTTGCCAAGGCAAACCGCGGAAAACCGGTGATCGTCCAGTTCGATCCGGTGCTGCCGCTTCACATGCTCGCCGTCGGCGTGAAAAAGATGCGCGAACTCGCGGAAGAGGAAGATCTCGAGCTGATCATCTACGGCCATGCCGGTGATGGTAACCTGCATCCCAGCTTCATCGTGGCGGATGATATTGGAGAGAAAGAGAAGACGAAAAAGGTGATTCGTAAATTCGACAAGTGGGTGGAAGATGTCGGTGGTTGCTACAGCGGCGAACACGCTGTCGGCTTTTTTGTCGGCAGGGACCAGGGCCAGATGCGGCATGTGAGCGAATATCTGCGGGGCATCAAGGCGACATTCGATCCCAAAGGTATCATGAATCCTGGCAAGGTGGTGGACATCCAGGAACCATCCATAGAGCTGGATCCGGTGAAAGAAGAGTATCAGGAGATCTCCCAGCTCTGCGGCTTGTGCGCAAAATGCCATCTCTGTAAAAACGACAGTCCCAAATTCAAGGAGATGCCGGCCGAACACAATACCATTCGCGGACGCATCAGCATGATTGATTCCGCCACACGCGGCAAGGTGTCATTTTCAGATATCCGGCCGTTCATCGAAGAGATGCGACCCTGGACGGAGAACATGAACTGCCCGACGTTCATCAAGGAAGAAATGTCGAAGCTCATCGACCTGTCGCTGGCACAGGCGTAAAGGAAGATAAACGGTATGAAAATCGTTGTTTCACCCGATTCATTCAAAGGGAGTATGAGCGCCGCCGAGGCGTCGGATGCCATCGAAAAAGGCATCCTTGACGTTTTGTCCGAAGTCCTGATCGAAAAGATACCCATGGCGGACGGCGGCGAGGGGACAGTGGACGCCCTGGTAGCGTCCACGAACGGCAGATTGATAGAGACGAATGCAACGGATCCCCTCGGCCATCCGGTGAAAGGGAGATACGGTATCCTCGGCGATGGCACCACGGCTGTGATCGAGATGGCGTCTGTATCGGGACTTCCCCTGGTGCCTGAGGAACTGCGGGATCCGCGCAATACCACCACATACGGAACCGGCGAATTGATCCGTGAAGCGCTGGATGCGGGTTGCCGGGAGTTCGTGATCGGCATCGGTGGTTCGGCCACCAACGATTGCGGCACGGGTATGGCGCAGGCGCTCGGTGTCGCGTTCTACGATGCTGATGGAAAAGAGATCACTGAATTTATGCGCGGTGGGCTACTCAATGCCGTCGCGAAGATCGAGATGGGCGGATTGCATGCTGCAGTCGCCGGGAGCCGCTTCACCGTGGCGTGCGATGTGGATAATCCGCTCCTCGGACTAAACGGATGCGCTCACATCTATGCGCCTCAGAAGGGCGCGACACCGGAGATTGTGGAATATCTGGAAAAGGCCATGTCTCGATTCATCGATGTGGCGGAATCTGCTGCCGGGCGGAGCGTGAGAAATGAGCCCGGCGCCGGCGCCGCCGGCGGACTTGGTGCCGGCTTGATGGCATTTCTGGGCGCAGCGTTGAAACCCGGCGTCGAAATTGTTCTGGATGCGAGCCGTTTCGCGGAACGGATTAAAGGCGCAATGCTCATTATTACCGGGGAGGGCAAGCTGGATCGCCAGACCGTTTTCGGTAAAACCATCGCTGGCGTCACCAGCGAGGCGAAGAAGCAGCACATCCCGGTGATCGCTTTCGCCGGAAAGGTGGAGGATGATGACGCGCTCTATGAAATGGGGCTGAAATCGTTTTTCACCATTTGCGACGGCCCCATGCCCCTGGCGGAAGCCATGGAACAGGGGAATGCGCTTCTGCGACGGGCAGTGGTTCGTGCAATGCGTTTTTTCTAACGGGCGAATCTTACTTTTAATTCGCTGACTATAATAAACTGATCATCCAGTCGAGCACTGTAATTTCCCAGCAAGTGCCGTAATGTTTCTATTTTAATAGTTGATCGCTCATCTTGAAGGCGTAGTAAGATTACTCAGTGATGAGGCCGAACTTCTCTGAAAACTTGTTCACCAAAACCTTTGTCATTTGTAATCAGGATAAAATTTTATTCCATTGCTTTCTGAATGATTTCATCATCATGGAGCCCGCGTGTTTCATCGTATACTGAGAATACTATATGCCCCTGGTTGCGCAACCAATCCGCTACATATTTAAATCAATCATTTTCTCTACCTAACCCGTTGAGTCTTTAGTGTTCCCCTGACGACGGATCAAGTCAATGTACGCCTCTTCAATGAGATCCGCGTCATCGATGTGCAGCGTTCGCATCAGTTGATTCGCGATCGAGATCGCCTCCTCCTCAGACTGTTCCGGATGCAAGACCACCTCCAGCTCCGCAAATATACCAAGCCCGTCGACGTCATCGAGATGGATGCGCGTCTGTCCGGAGAGAAACAGATGCCGTTTCTTGCGCACAACGCCAATGGTTCCTAACGCGCTGCTGAGCGTGAGGAGAAGTCCCTGCGGATCCTGAGTGCGTGTGATCCGGTATCTGGATATTTTGGGTCCGGATTGATCCGGGCGCTCGTAATAGATCAACTCGCCGGTCCCGTCAGGAAACCGGCGCAGTTTCAATCGTCCGCGGGGGCAATTGAAGAATGTGTCCTCCGGGTACAGGATCTGTTCATCGTCTGATATCTCAGATGCAATGCGATGGAACCTGTCAGCATCATTTACCCTGGCTTTGATTTCGATGTTGGATAGCATGAATCTCTCTTCTATTTCAACAGTAACATTTTTCTTGTGTCGACAATGCGTCGCCCGGACACGCCCTTTGGTTCGATGACGATGCGATACAGGTAAATTCCTGACGGCGCTCGCTGTAGCCGGCAATCCAGTCCATCCCACGCAGCCGTATGAAAACCGGCGGATTGATTTCCATGAACCAGATTCCTGATCTCCCGTCCCTGGACATCGAAAATGGAGAGTTCGACTCTTGCATCACCGGGCAGCTGGTATTGTATGAGCGTCCCGGGATTGAATGGATTGGGAAAATTTTGAGCCAGAGCATAGATTTCGGGAGTTGGCGCAGTGCGCGCTTGTTCAACGGCAATATTGATATCCCTGAGATACATGCGGATTCCATCGACTCTGTCGGTGAGATGAATGGTCTCCGCCTGAGTGCTGTCGAAAACGCCCGGATAGAAACATGGATGATAAAGTTGATCCCAATCCCAGTATGCACCCAGATTCGTCCAAATATTTCCGGTGAATTTGAGGTAAAAATATCCGGTATCGGGCAGCACCACGGAAAAATATCCGTCGCTGTTGCTTCCTCCCTCGGCAAGCGGACGCCACTGCGTGTCACAGGCGAATATCTGTGCATCCTGTATCATATTACCGTTGTCGCTGCGTTTCAGTTCGCCCAGGATCGCGTAGCTGGGGAGCATCTGAATATCGGCCACTGCGGATGAATCGACATGAACAAATTCTGCAGTCCAGAAGTCGTGAGCGCGGGGATAGAATGTGGTCCGGTAGAGTTGTACCGTCTGCCAGCCCTCAGCGATCCGGCCGGTGGCCATGATCAGGTATTCCCCGGACGTGAGTCCTGCGACGCAATAATATCCGTTCTCATCGGTGGACGTCTGTCCGACATGGTTCCAGGTTGAATCGAATGCTTCAACCTGCATGTGCGCGATGGATGTGCCGTCATTATCTGTGATGTGTCCTGAGATCATGGCACCGCTGGAGAGATGAAAGTCGATTTCGGATACATCCGATTCAGACAGCTGGATCAGCTGTGCCTCTTCACGATTGGGCGTGCCGGGATAGTACTGTTCGATATACTGTCGCACAGGTCCGGTCTGCGTCTCCACCTCGCCGGTGGCGTATACGTGATATGATCCCGGTGTCACCCCGTCAAAGCGGAATTGACCCTGGTCATCAGCAATATTGTCTCGCAGCCAGTCGAAATTTTCATTCAACAGATTGACCCGGGCGCCCGGGATGGGGGACTGATCGCTCTGCCTGTAAACCGTTCCTGAAATTGACAATCCCTGCTGGAGTACGAAGTCAATTCCGGTAGAATCCTGATCCGTCAATTGAATCAGCTGCGCCTCTTCCTGATCGGTCACGCCGGGGTAGTATTCACCGATGAACTGCATGACCGGTCCGCTCTGTGTCTCTACCTCGCCTGTCGCCAGGACATGGTATGATCCGGAAATCAGACCGGCAAAACGATATTGACCCTGGTCGTTTGCGATTTGCTCCGTTATCCAATCGAAATTTTCATTCAGAAGACTGATTCGGGCGCCGGCGATGGGCGATTGATCGCTCTGTCTGTAAATGTTTCCCGAGATTGACAGTCCCTGTTGAAGGAGGAAATCAATTCCGGTGACGTCCGTATCCGTCAGATGGATCAATTGCGCCTCTGCCTGATCAGTCACTCCGGGATAGTATTCACCGATGTACTGCATGTCCGGGCCGCTCTGCGTCTCCACCTCACCGGTTGCGCGCAGATAATAAGAAGCCGGGACCAGGCTTTCAAAACGGTAGTTCCCCTGAGCATCCGCTTCTGCATCCCATATGTGACTGAACGTGCTGTCCAATAGTGAGACCTTCGCACGAGGAATGGGTGAATTATCGAGTTGCCGGCGCACCGTACCTGAGATGGAAAGACCTTTCTGTAAACTGAAATCGATGCCAGAGACAGACGCATCGGTCAACTGGACCGGCTGTGCCTCTTCACGATCCGTCGTGCCCGGGTAGTATTGGCCGATATACTGCTGTTCAGCCCCGTTTTGTGTCTCCACATTTCCATTTGCGTAGACATAGTAGGCGCCTTGTGTCAAACCTGCAAGTCTGAATTCTCCCAGCTGGTTGCTCCTTGCTGCGTCGATTCTTTGAAAATTCTCATCCAGAAGCTCTATATGCGCTTCCGCTATCAGCGAATTGTCAGCATTCCTGCGTACGGTACCCGAGATAGACAGTCCTCGCTGGAGTTCGAAATCGATACCTGAAACGGACGCATCCGTCAGCTCGATCGTCTGCGCATCATCACGATTCGTCGTACCCGGGTAATATTGGCCAACATACTGCTGCACCGGTCCGCCCGGCGTGTTGATATATCCTGTCGCCTGGAGATAGTAACTGCCTGGCTGCAGTCCCTGAATCGTGTAATGCCCCTGGTTATCCGTATCCAACCCCCAAATGATGTTGAATGAACTATCGAAAAGCTCTATTCTGGTATTCGCAACAGGCGACTGATCGCTCGACTGCCGCACGGTGCCGGAGATGGCCAGTGCGGGCTTTAGAAAGAAAGATAAATCTGTCTGATTCTCTTCGCTCAGGTCGATCGGGTCCGCCTCCTGCCAGTCATTGGCCTGCTGGTAAAAGCGCGGCTGAAACAGCGGCTGCCATCCTTCGCCGGGCACATCCACGAGGCCGCTGGCGTAGAGTATGTAGCTGCCTGGTGCCAAGCCTTCGGATATGAACTCTCCTTGAGCATTGGTGCGTATCTCGTGGTTGTCACCCTGAATAGGATTTCCATCCTGGCCCCACAAAGAGAGCTCCGCTCCGGCGATTATTTCGCCGGTATCCTGATTATAGAGCATCCCTGAAAGTGAGCGGCCTTTGGAGAGTGAAAAATTGAGAACGCTGTTCTGAGTCAACTGGTATAACTCCGCATCAGAGCGGTTGAGAACGCCGGGATAGTACTGGTCGGCGTAGAGATGCTGCGCTTCTATTCCGACGTAAACAACCCCAATTACCTCGATGTAATAAGCACCGACATCCAGGCCTCCGATTGTATATTCTCCATACCATCCGGTTCCGCTTTTCGCAATCTCTTGCCACGTTGAATCGTAAACCTTAACTTCCGGACCATGTAAGGTCGCGCCCCCGGTATTGGTGATGGTGCCCGACAGTGTCAGTCCCTCCTCAAGAGTGAAATCGATGCCAGTTGTCTTGTCCGTCACTTCGAAGAGCGTTGCCTGATCGCGCGTTGCAGCCTCATGATAATATTCTGTTTTGAATCGCTTCATGGGATCACCTCCGGATTCCGGTGGCGCAATGCCGTTCGCGGCTGCGTAGTAGAAACCTGGCGAGAGTCCGCCGCAGCCGTAGGCGCCATCGGTTCTGGTTGTAGCGCTGGATACATGGTTCCATTCTTCGTTGAAAATAGCCACTTCGGTGTTCGCGATGGGTTGGCCATTGTCCTGTCGCGTTACTGTGCCCGTGATGGAGGCGCCGCCGGCAAGCGTGAAATTGATGTTTTCCATTTCACCGATGGTCAGATTCAGCAGCGTGGCTTCTTCCAGGGTCGCGGCCTCGTTCCAGTATTCGTCCAAATAGGGTTTCGAGGTGCCGTCGTTAATATACCCTGTCGCACAGAGATAGTATGCGCCGGGTTGCAGCGCTCCGATAAGATATCTGCCGCTGCCGTCAGTTTTCGTGTTCTTCACCGGATTCCCCCACTGGTCCAGCACAAGGACCTCTGTACCGGCGATGATATTTCCATTGCTTTCGCGCGTGACCCTGCCGCTGACGAGCACGCCGCTCAGAGCCAGGTCAATATTCGTCAGCACGCTGTCGAGAACAAGCCTCTGGGCGCTTGAAAAATCCACCACTCCGGGAAAATAGAGGGGATCATAAACCTCCCTGGCTTGTTCGTGTCTTCCCAATACACCGTCGGCATAGACATAGCCGACACGTCCCTTAACTTCTCCTGTAATTTGAAATCTGCCGTCAATATCTGTGCTCTCTCTGTTTATGAATTCATTCAATGAATCGAGTAAGAATACATTGGTGAATGCGATGGGTTGACCGTCCCAGCTCCGCGTGAGTCGACCGCTCACACCGCCACCATAGGATAGCACAAGATCGATGCCGGTAACATCTCGATTTACAGTGACTGTCGTCGCGCTGTCGAAGTCCCGCTTATCCTGGTAGTACTCCGGTTCATAGCGATGATACGTATATGGATAGTCATAGAATGTCCCGTTTGCAAAGAGCTTGTATTCACCAACATCGAGTCCTTGGATCTTATAAGTACCATCGGATTTTGTGGTCGCTCCGCTCACGATCTGCTCTGTACTGGCATCCAGCGCCAGAATATCCGTATTTTTTATCGGTTCGTTTGTGCCTTCGAAAGTCACTGTTCCGGAGATGGAGTAGGGACCCGATCCTTCCTGGGCGTAAAGCGGGTGTGATATCAGTAGTCCAATAAGAAGAAGCATGGCTCGTTTCATTTCAGCCTCCGATTGCAAGTATAGAAATCACAATGTGAATGATATTGCATATATGTGAAAAAAATTGCATATGTTCTTAAACCAGATCTGAAAATGGCTCATTTAATACAGGATGTATGCACGTTGTCAAAGAAAATTGGCGTGGGCAAGATGGGAATACAGATAGTATTCCACCATACTGAAATATAATCAAATTTAATAAAAAGTCAATAAAAAAATGTGTGTTTCCTGAGAATATCGCTAGAACATAAATCATAGAACCATGAAAAGATAGAAAAAGTGGTCGTTGCCTCATTCATTTGTCAATCCAATGGCGAGGATGCTTACTTTTCTCTTGATTTTCACATGTATCTGCCATATATTTATCAAATATGAAATCGGATTCGAGGTAAATAATGAAGAAATTGATTCTCTTGTCACTGCTTGCTTTGCTTGTTCTTAATTGTGGCGAGATTCTCGAGAAAAGGATCGATCCGCTGTTCAGCGATTATACGGGAGATGTGCCGGGAGCCGCGGTCTTTGTCATTCGGGACGGCGCCCCTGTATTCGGCAAGACATATGGTCTGGCACACATGGAAAGCGATACTCCCGTTGCCTTCAGATCGAATTTCAGACTGGCTTCCGTGACCAAACAGTTCACCGCCATGTGCATCCTGATGCTCATCGAGGAGGGGAAAATCGATTTCGATACAAGGCTCACCGATATCTATCCGGATTACCCTGCGTATGGAAGAGAGATCAGCATCGAACATCTGCTCCGGCACACATCCGGTCTGGTGGACTACGAATCGCTGCTGGACGAGGCGGATACAACGCAGGTACTGGACCACGATGTCCTCAGGATGATGATGGCGCAGGACTCCACTTACTTTCCTCCGGGGGAGAGGCATGAATACAGCAATTCCGGATACGCCGTACTCGCCATGATCATCGAGAAATTGTCCGGACTCTCATTCGCGGACTATTTGGAGCGTAACATCTTCGATCCGCTCGGGATGAAGAACAGCGTGGCCTGGGAGAAGGGCATCTCTACTGTGCCGTTCCGGGCGTTTGGTTATGCTGACGGGGACAGCGCGTTCGTATTTTCTGATCAAAGCAACACCAGCGCCGTTCTCGGGGATGGCGGCATCTATTCCTCGATCCTGGATCTCTTCAAGTGGGACCAGGCGCTGTATACTGAGCGGCTGATCAGTCATGATTTGCTGACCCGTTCATTCATTCGCGGGAAAGACAGCAGCGGTGAAAAATTCGATTATGGATTCGGCTGGCGGTTAGAGGATTACAAGGGGCTTCGATGTGTCTATCACACAGGCAGCACGTGCGGTTTCCGGAACATCCTGAAGCGGTATCCGGACCTGCGGTTCACCGTGATCTTGCTGACAAACAGGGCCGAGCCCGATGTGAAACAGATTGCGGATCAATTGACCGATATCTTTCTTGCCAAAGAGTTAAGAGAATAACGAAAGGCTGATGAAATGACAAAAAAATCCATAGGTGCAAAAACAGTCATCTATCCCACACCTGTGCTGATCGTGGGAACCTATGACAAAGATGGAAAACCAAATGCCATGGCGGCCGCCTGGGGCGGAATCTGTTGTTCGAAACCGCCATGCGTGGCCGTCTCGCTGCGAGAGGCGACATACAGCTACAGCAGTATTGTCGATCAGAAAGCGTTCACCATAAATATCCCGTCAGAAGAACATGTCGAACTGGCGGACTATTTTGGCGTCGCTTCCGGCAGGAACACGGATAAATTCAAAGAAACGGGCCTCACTCCGGTGAAAAGTGAGATCGTCAACGCGCCATATATCGCGGAGTTTCCGTTTGTGCTGGAATGCAAGGTGATCCATACACATGAGATCGGATTGCATACACAGTTCATCGGTGAGATCATGGATATCAAGGCTGATGCGGATGTGGTGGATGACGCCGGAAATTTGATGATCGAAAAAGTGGCTCCAATCCTTTACGCTCCCCTGGAGCGGTCCTATTATGGTATTGGCAGGAAACTGACCGCCGCGTCTGCAACCAAGAGGAAATAAGATGTCTCACGCTGAAAAAGATACGCTGACCTGCTCGCATTGTGAAGAGAGCGTACGTGAGGATGACGAATATTGTCCGCATTGCGGTTCACTCTTCATCGATGATGTGAAATGCAGTGCGCATCCCCGCATCGATGCCGGTGGCGTGTGCATTATTTGCGCGTTGCCCTATTGCGGGGATTGCGGCGGCAGGGTGAACGGACTCTTTTTGTGCAACGAACATGCAGGCTACGAGATCTATCAGGGGATGGCACGCGTATATGGTACCAGTGATGAAGCCATGATACGTTATGCCAGTACATGTCTGGAACAGGCGGGACTGCATCCGTTTATCTATGAACGAAAGGCCTCACCGATATCCGTTGGGGGACCGGGATACACGCTGTTCAGGGCATCCGGAGAGTTTGACGGACATATCATCAATGAACTGAAGCTGATGGTGCCTTGCCAGGAGGTTCAGGAAGCAGAAAAATTAATTCGAGAATTTAAAATTGAGGAATGAGTGAATGAAAAGAATATTTTTATACATGATGACATGTGTTGTACTGAGTGCGGGTGCGCTGGACAGTTGTCCGATGAAAAAGTATCATCCCGTCTATTTCAATTCGAATGAATATGTTATCACAGCGGAGGTCAACGGATACGTGGGGCCTATGCAGTCACCGGATGTCCGCGGAGAGGTTTATGGTCTGATGATAGACACCAGACAGATTATCTACGCACCGGAGAGAACGCATAGAAAATATGTGCTTTTTATTTACGATGTGAGCACAAAGTGCAATCCAACCGGGATCTCGAAGAAATGGCTTTCACAGCGATTCCCGGTTGGTGCCGAAATCCGTGTGGTCGCACAGGAATCGCGCTATTTCTTTCCGGATTCTCTGAGCGATGAAATTTACCTGGAGGCATGGCTCAAGAATAACGGAAGCGTTTCGCTGAATATTCGCTATGGCTCGCTCTATTCGACAGCGGACGGTGAATTCGATTACCTGGCGTATTTGGACAACTATGAAGACACGAAAAAGAAATACAGGGCAGATAAATCCTATATAAATTTCGTGCTGTGGTGGGATTCGTATAAAGGTCAGATCGATTTTGAATACAGAAATGACCTGTGGCGGCTGGAGCGGTTGAAGTCCGAAAAGGACCGAAGCAAGATACTCGAAAGAGTGCTGCTCAATCCATATATTCGTATTCAGTCCATCGAGGAAATGATACTCAGATATGTGACTGATGAGAAAATGATAGAGGATCTGATGATGGTCAGGAGAGAGCACAGTAACATTGTTGAATCGATTCAGGATTTGCTTTACAACCGTTAATATGACGTTGAACGAATGGGAGAAATGTTTTGAAATGTTTCAAGTATACTGATCTCGCTCTTGAAAAATTGGAAAATATTCTGGTGATCATCATTCTGACGCTTATGATCACCATGGCGTTCCTTCAGGTCATATTGCGCAACTTCTTTTCCAATTCCATCATGTGGGGAGATATCTTTCTGCGTCATCTGGTGTTGTGGATAGGATTTCTCGGCGCGAGTCTGGCGACCAGAGAAGGAAAACATATCAACATCGACGTGTTAAGCAGATTGCTCTCGCCGCGATTCAAGCGGATATCCGGCATTATTGTCAATCTGTTTTCTTCAGTTGTCTGTTTTTTCCTCATGCGTGCGTCCATAGGATTTATAATCATGGAGAAAGAGAGTGGCACCACTCTCCTGTCGGGTATTCCCACATGGACCGCTCAGATCATCATCGCCATTGGATTCGGCATCATGATGTTCCGGTTCTTTGTTCGCGCGCTCGATCTGGTTGCAGGTGATGAAGCGACATCACAGGAGGATGCCAAATGACCATCGTGATCATTGGACTTCTGCTGGTTCTATTGGCGTTGTTTGGCGCGCCTCTGTTCGTCATCCTCGGGACTATTGCGCTGCTCAGTTTCCATTCACTGGATATCGATACAGCCGCCGTCATCGTGGAGCTATATCGCATCGCAAATGCACCAACACTCCTCGCCATCCCTCTGTTCACCTTTGCCGGTTATCTGATGGCGGAGAGTAGAACGCCAAAGCGACTGGTCAATCTGAGCAACGCCTTGTTCGGCTGGATGCCCGGCGGGCTCGCCATTGTCGCGCTCATGACGTGCGCCTTCTTCACTGCATTCACGGGCGCCTCCGGTGTGACCATCGTGGCGCTCGGCGGATTGCTATATCCGGTGCTGCGTAAAGAGGGATACCCGGAGAAATTTTCGTTGGGACTGCTCACCTCGTCCGGCAGCCTGGGACTCCTCTTCCCGCCGAGTTTGCCGATCATTCTTTACGGTTTTGTAGCAAACATCAGTATCGATAAACTCTTCCTCGCCGGTATTGTGCCCGGCACTCTGCTGGTTGTACTCCTTTCGTTGTTCAGCGTGCGAAAGGGCATCTCCGCAGGGATACCGCGAACGACGTTCAAATGGCGAAACGCCATAAAGGCGCTGAGAGAGACCGCATGGGAGCTGCCCCTGCCGTTTATCATCATCGGAGGTATATACACAGGAGTTTTTACCGCTACCGAAGCTGCTGCTGTGACTGCGTTTTATGTTCTGATCATCGAGGTATTCGTGTACCGCGATCTGAAATTATTCAGTGATGTCCCGAAGATCATGAGGGAAAGCATGCTGCTGGTCGGCGGCATACTGGTGATTCTGGGGACCGCCATGGGTTTGACAAATTACCTGATCGACGCACAGATACCCATGAGAATATTGAACGCAATGCAGGGATTCGTGTCGAGCAAGGTGCTCTTCCTGATCATGTTGAACATATTCCTGCTCATCGTAGGATGTCTGATGGACATCTTTTCCGCCATCATCGTGGTTGTGCCGCTGATCGCCCCGATCGCCGCACAGTTTGGCATCGATCCGATCCATCTCGGTATCATCTTTTTGACGAACCTCGAGATCGGTTATTCGACACCTCCGGTCGGGCTGAATCTTTTCATATCCAGCTTCCGTTTCGAAAAACCTGTGGTCAAACTGTACACGGCGGCGTTACCATTCCTGGCCATACTCATCGTCGCCTTGCTGATCATTACGTATGTGCCGGAGTTGAGTTTGTGGTTAGTGAACATCGTCGGCGGACAATAAAAACGCGGATCCAGCCGGGACTGAATCCGCGTTCGCCGCTATTTAAGTGGAGGTATAGGTGATTAATAGCGTATGATTTTCATGCGTCTATTTAATTCATCTTTGTCTATTTCTCTCTGATTCATCCTGTCAATGTCATTCTTTTTCGTCTTCAAAATCACCGTTGAGTAGTCGTCGAGCGGGTCGACTTCAAACACGATCTCGATCCATTCGTCATTATCCAGGAAACGTAGTGTGTGTCCAAACCTGGAAACAATATCCTTGACCCTGCTCTCGAGTTCATTCACACCAGCGTCGACATCCGCGGAGGCTTTGAGCGATGGCGCGCCTTTGATGATCACTTTTTCCTCACCCGGGTCCGTCATATATTTGACGAAATAGGGATGAAAATTTGCCGAAAATGTGAACAGAGCGCCGTAATCGTGCACATAAAAACCCGCGATCTTTCGGGACAAGTTCATCATCACGCGTTTTTCAGCACGGTCGAGTGTTGATTCCAGTATATCCGCGAAAAGGTCTATGTCTTCATCCATTTCTGAATCACCGGTTTTTATCTCAAATCGTACAATCTTGTTGAACTGATCCTGGTTTAGTTTCCCCCTGCGATAGCTGAGGATATCGGCGAATTTCACGTTGGCGACCAAACGCCTCTCTTCGTTTCCACTCATGGCGAACAAACGCGAGTGGCTGTCCAGCTCTATCACTACTGTAATACGATGGTGCGGTTCCAGACTGTTCATCGAAGAGGCATAGTCGCCTAAAAATCGTAATAGCGTCAATTGGGTCTCTTCTATCTTCTTTTCTATATCCTGTTCATCGACATCATCCTCTCTGTTATCCGAATGGACACTGGATTTGAACGTTTCCAGCTCGATGATGGCTTTTTCAAAATCCCTTTCGGCCTTGATGAAGAAATCGTGCCGCTCGCTGAACGGAGAATGATTGATCCTGAAGAGCACACCGTACTCATCCAGATAATATCCGCGCGATCGTCCGGTGAAGAAGCGAAATTCAGACTTATCGATATCGAACAATTTGTCCAGAACCGTCTCCATGATATCGATATCTTTCCTGACATCGCTGTATGCTTCGCTTGCGTTTTGCGCGGCTGACAATCTTCCGGTGAAAAGCAGGAGCACCATCAGCATATGTAAAGATCTAACAATTCTCTTCATTGTTATCTGTTTCCTTCCTGGAAATTGATCTGCCGGATCAGGTCATTATACTGTTCGTTCGTCCGTTTTTCCAGACGTCGATACAATTCGCGTTCGATCTCATCCAGGCTTGTCCCGACAGTCTTCAGGTCGGACGAGCGCACATCCTGATAGTTGTTTGAAAACTGATTGAGAGCGGAGATAAGCTGCTGACGCTGTCTCTGCTCGCTCTGTTCTATCATCCGGCTCATGAGTTGCATGTTCTGCTCCTGAAGACTGGTCAGCAGGGCCTGATCCATGGTGGATACGGTTTTCGCGGAATCATTGCTTTTCATGATGCCAAACCGCATTGAAAAACTTCCCTGATCATAGCGGATCTCCGTATTTGCCAAAGCCAGCATCAGAAAAAGGGCAGCCGCTCCGAGGGCAAATCCGTAGCCAAGCCTGGCAGGGGAGATACGAAAACGCTCCCTGAGATTTGACCAGAATGCGTTCTGTTCACGGACGAAAACCATATTCATATCAGGATCCACATCCTCCCACTTCTGCAGTACGGCGGATGTCTCTTTCAGAGCCTCGAATTCCGCGCGACAGCCGTCGCAGGATTTCATGTGATCCTTCACGCGTGCGATAACTTTCTCATCTGCCTCTTCATAAAGGATGTCCATCAATAATATTTTAATATCGTCACATTTCATATTGAAGCACCTCCTCATTGATGTTCCATCGATTGAACACTTTCCTGAGCGCGTTCAATCCGTAATACATTCTCGATTTCACTGTATTAATCGATTCTCCGAGCGTTTCGGCGATCTCAGCAAATTTGAGGCCCTGATACTCCTTCATGATGATCACGATCCGCTGTTCTACTGGAATCGACTGCAAAGCCCTTTTGATCAGCTCTTCCAGTTCGATCTGATTCATGTCAGCAGATGGATCCGGAAGAGAGGAGTCCGCCAGGTCGAAACGATGATCCTTGTGATTCTCCATCATCAATTCCAGTGATATCGATTGATGTCTCTTCATACTCTTAAACTCATCCTTGCATAAGTTGGATGTGATCTGATATATCCAGCTTGAGAATTTGGATGGATCCTTCAAGCCCTTCAGATTTTTATAAGCCTTGATAAAGGCTTTCTGGGTCACATCCTTTGCCAACTCGGTATCGCCCAGGAATCTCACACTGAAATTATACAGGGGTTTTTCCCAGCGCCAAACGAGTGTGTTGAAGCTGTTGATGTCTCCATCCAGATATTTTTTGATCAGATCGGCATCATTCATGTGTCAAGTCTCTTATGCATAAGATTTTCGGTCTGCTTATTAGACGATGGAAAACAGGGAAAAGTTTTATCTGAAATGTGCTAAAATGAAATATGAATTCACCACGAAGGTCACGAAGCACATGAAGACAAATAGGAGCGGCGCATTCATGCGCTGCGATCTTTAAAAACCGCCGAGAACGCGCAGAGCGCAGAGATAACAGCGAAAGAAAAGTTACAAATAATGTGCGTTCCCCCCTTCGAAGGGGGGAACAGGGGGGATGTTAATGAAAATAATGAACAATATCTGATTATCCTGCAAATCTTTTCTGCAGCAACAGGAAATCCACCACAACGATCGCGGCCATGGCCTCGACGACAGGGACAATGCGCGGTACGATGGTCGGGTCGTGCCTGCCTTCTACGGTGATGGTCGTTGCCTTTCCATCCCGCGTCACTGTTTTCTGTTCGATGCCAATGGATGCCGGTGGCTTCACCGCGGCGCGGAGGATGAATTCTTCGCCGGTGGTAATGCCGCCCAGCACGCCGCCGGCATGATTGCTGGACGTCCCCGTCTTGCCGTCCTTCATGATGTATGGATCGTTGTTCGCTGATGCTTTTGACCTGGCTGCATCGAATCCGTCCCCGATCTCGACGCCCTTAACCGCACCGAGTCCCATGATGGCGTAGGCCATGGCAGCATCGAACTTGTTAAAGACCGGTTCACCCAGTCCCGGGGGCAGTCCGGCGATGCGCAACTCCACGATCCCGCCGATGGAATCCTTCTCCTCCTTGACACCTTCGATCAGCGCGATCATCTGTTCGGCGGCATGTCGATCCGGAGATCTCACCATATTCTTCTCGATTTCCGTACGGTCGACCTTTTCCACGCTGACACTGCCGATGGACCGGGTGAACGCATAAAGATCGATGTCGTATTTCCTGAGGATGGTCCTGGCGATGGCTCCCGCGGCGACGCGCGCCACAGTCTCCCGGCCTGAGGATCGGCCCGATCCCCGGTAATCCCGTATGCCGTATTTGGCGTCGTAAGTGAAATCCGCATGACCCGGCCGCCATTTGTCCTTCATCTCTTCGTATTTGGAGCTGTCCGCGTCCTGGTTGAATATCTCCATCGCGATGGGCATCCCTGTGGACCGTCCCTTGAACACGCCTGAACGGATATGCACGCGGTCGCTTTCACTGCGCGGTGTCGTGATAGCACTCTGACCGGGCCGCCGCCTGTTCAGTTCCTTCTGTATGAACGCTTCCGAGATGTCTACACCTGACGGACAGCCATCGACCACCACGCCAAGGCTGTTCCCGTGCGATTCGCCCCAGGAGGTTATCCTGAATATTGTACCGAAGCTGTTTCCCATATCATACAATCATGTGATAAATCATTCAAATATGCCTCTATCGACAGAGATTACATCCCATCGATGATCGAGTTAAAAGTTTCGCTGGGACGCATCACACTTTCCGTTTTCTTCGGATCAGGCAGATAATAACCACCCAGGTCAACGGGCTCACCCTGTGCGGCGAGAAGTTCTTCTGTGATCACGCTCTCGTTGCGCTCGAGTTCCTGCGCCACCCCGGTAAATCGCGCCTTCAGCGCAGCATCTTTGTCCTGCTTGGCAAGCGCCTGCGCCCAGTACATTGCGAGATAGAATGTGCTTCCTCTGTTGTCAATTTCGTTGACCTTTCGCGACGGGTATCTCGCATTGCCCAGGTATTCACCGATCGCCTGGTCCAGCGTCTCCGCCAGGATCGCTGCCTTTTCATTTCCGGTCTTTTCCGCGATCAGTTCCAGCGATGGGACGAGCGCGCAATATTCGCCAAGAGAATCCCACCTCAGGTGCCCCTCTTTCAGCAGCTGCTGCACGTGCTTGGGCGCTGAACCGCCTGCGCCCGTTTCAAACAATCCACCGCCCTTGAGCAGTGGCACAATGGAGAGCATGCGTGCACTGGTGCCCAGCTCGAGAATGGGGAAAAGATCGGTCAGATAGTCACGAAGCACATTCCCTGTCACGGAAATGGTATCTTTGCCTTCGCGGATCCGCTTGAGTGAAAAGCGCATGGCATCAACCGGTTTCATGATGCGAATGTCGAGACCGGTCGTGTCGTACTCGGGCAGATATTTTTTCACCTTTTTGATGATCTCGGCGTCATGTCCTCGTTTTTCATCCAACCAGAAGATCGCCGGTGATCCGGAGGCTTTCGCACGCGTCACTGCCAACTTCACCCAGTCGCGGATCGGCTCATCCTTTGCCTGGCACATTCTGAAAATATCGCCGGGTTCGACTGTCTGCTCCAGCAGTGTATTGCCGGAAAAATCAACGACACGCAATTTTCCACCCGATGATGCTTCAAAGGTTTTATCGTGAGAGCCGTATTCTTCGGCTTTCTGTGCCATCAGTCCCACGTTGGAGACGCTGCCCATGGTCGATGGATCGAATTGTCCGTTCTTCTTCGCGTTTTCAAGAATTTCCGCGTACATAGTCGCGTAGCAACGGTCGGGCACCATGGCAATGCAATCCTGAAGTTCGTCGTTGCTGTTCCACATCCGTCCGCCGTCGCGAACAACATTGGGCATCGACGCGTCCACAATGATGTTATTGGGCACATGCAGGTTGGTGATACCCTTTCTCGAATCCACCATTGCCAGAGCTGGATGATCCTCATAAACAGCGGCGATGTCCGCCTCGATTTCCGCTCTCTTCGCGGCTGGAACTCTGTCCAGTTTATCGTACACATCGGCGATGCCGTTGTTGACATTGGCGCCGATCTCTTCGAGAATATCAGCATGCTTTTCCAGCGCATCTTTGTAGTATACAGAAACACAATGGCCGAACATGATGGGGTCGGAGACCTTCATCATCGTGGCTTTGAGGTGCAGCGACAGGAGCACATCATCTCTCTTTGCCTCTTCGATCTGTGCCGCGTAGAATTTTCGCAGTGCGGCGACATTCATGACGGCCGTGTCGATCACCTCGCCGTCCAGCAATGATATTTTCTCTTTCAGCACTTTTGCGTTGCCGTTCGCGTCGACAAATTCAATTTTTACATCGCACGCCTGTTCAATGGTTGTCGATTTTTCGCTCTCGTAGAAATCTTTTTCACTCATGTGAGCGACACGTGCCTTCGAACCGGATTCGGGCCAGTCCTTCATCATTTTATGGGGAAATTTCTGGGCAAACTTTTTCACCGAAGCTGCGGGCCGGCGGTCGGAATTGCCTTCGCGAAGCACCGGATTCACCGCAGAACCGAGCGCCACGGCAAATCTCGCCCGAAGGGCTCTCTCTTCATTCGTTTTTGGCTCTTCGGGAAAGTCGGGGATATCGTATACCTTTTCCTGAAGCTCCTTAATCGCAGCCTGAAGCTGTGGTATTGAGGCGCTGATATTGGGCAGCTTGATGATATTGGCTTCCGGAGTCTTCGCAATCTCTCCCAGTTGCGTCAGGCAATCAGGTATTTTCTGTTCCTCGGTGAGATTATCCGGGAAGTTCGCGACGATCCTGCCTGTCAATGAAATGTCTTTTGTTTCAATGTCAATGCCGGAGCCCTCTGTATAGGCTTGAATGATAGGGAGTAAACAGTAGGTCGCCAAAGCCGGCGCTTCATCAATTTTCGTCCAGATGATTTTTGCGTTTTTCATTTCTGTCCCTTGATTAATTTATAGTGTCCGGTTTATGGTGTATATGTCATTCTTGTATTATTTGACAAATAACGAACAGGAAGTTTTTATTTTCAGGGAAGGAGCTGTCCATTTTATTAAAATAATATAATTAATTATTTATGTTTTGTCAAGAAAAAAAGTTTGACTTTTGCATGAATTGTTTATAATTTAAATGTGAAACGAATGATGCTGACATGCTCAGGAGATAAAGAATGACATACAAGGCATATGAGGTGACGAAACGTGAGGGAGAGAAAGCGCTCGCTTCAATCGTAGAGAGGAGCACCGACGATTTGCCGCCGGGCGAGGTGACCATCGATGTTAAATATTCATCGCTGAATTACAAAGACGCTTTGTCCGCCACAGGTTCACCCGGGGTCACGAAGAACTACCCGCATGTTCCGGGTATCGATGCCGCCGGCGCGGTTCGCGAAAGCAGTGTCGACACTTTCAAACCCGGCGACGAAGTGCTTGTAACTGGATACGATCTCGGAGTGAACACCAGTGGCGGATATGGCTGTTGCATCAGAGTGCCGTCTGAATGGGTGGTGCCGCTGCCTGACGGTCTCACGCTCAGGGAGTCCATGATCCTGGGAACAGCCGGCTTTACGGCCGCATTGGGCGTGCATCTGTTACTCCTGAACGGAATGACGAAAGACGGGGGCGAGGTCGTTGTCACCGGGGCCTCGGGTGGCGTCGGATCCCTCGCCGTGATGATCCTGTCGAAACTGGGATATCATGTTACTGCCGCTACCGGCAAAAAAGAAGCGCACATATATCTCAGAGATCTGGGCGCGAGGGATGTCATCAACAGGGGTGAGCTCGATGACGTATCCGGCAGGCCGCTGCTTCGGGGACGCTGGGGAGCCGGTTTCGACGCTGTGGGCGGTAATACACTGGCCACGGTGTTGAAGTCCACTCACCAGGGCGCGCCGGTGGCAGCCTGCGGCGTGGTGGGTGGTCCGGATCTGGCGACCACGGTATTCCCCTTCATCCTGCGCGGCGTGAAACTGCTGGGCATCGATTCGGCGCTGTGCAAGAGACCGTTACGACTGGAACTCTGGGAGCGGCTCGCAGGCGCCTGGAAACCGGATTCGCTGGATGCTGTATGCACCGAGATCGGACTGGAGCAGCTCACTGAGTATGTGGGAAAGATCCTGAAGGGGCAGATCAGAGGCCGAACGCTTGTCTCGCTGGAGATATGATCGAACATTTGATACATAACTATTCATCAGACAATATTTGACAGGATAACAGGATTTTCATGATCCCATGACGCTGGCCGTCTGCGCATTCGAGGCCTGTCAATTTGAGTTGTTATTTTTACTTGAGAAGAAGACGTACAAAAGCCATCCCAGTGCGCAGGCAGTGCAGATCATCCCAATGATGAGATGACGCATAGAGGCGCCATCGTAAAGCCATCTGGACAAATTGTCGACTCCAACGACAAGGCCGAGTATACCCACAGCCAGGTTCGTGACAAAGACCTTGTTTCGTAATGCCATGATTTTTCCTCCCATCTCTGATTCATACAAATGAGGCATTGTATCCCCTGTGCTTTCTGTGTGACCTTGGTGGAAAAAAGCGCAACGAATGACTATGTTGCACGCTGTGCTCTGATCCCCAACCCGTCGCTGCTGAATTGAAAGTTCATGGTCGCCGGCAGAATCGACCGGAAGAAATCCGTGTTCAGACGGCTTCTCAACTTTGCATCCAGGTTCGGATCCATTTTGATGCGCACGATGGCATTTGCGTCGAATGCCGAAGTCGCGGCAATGATCATTTTCCTCAGTGAATCGATGCTGTCCGATGGCGGAATCATCAGATCGACCATGGGGCGGGCGTACAGCTTTCTGAATTCAATGCTCGTTACCCCGGAACGATCGCAGTCGAGTTCGATAAAGCCCTTGTCCTCATCTTTTTCCGCGAACGCGGTGCGTTCGATCGATCCCGGATAAATGACTGGCAGATCTCTGTTTTTGGCCGCATTCCGTTTCGTCAGGATCTGGTGGCGATGGATATGGCCGGAAAGCACCGCGTCGAACGCGGATGGAATGTCTGCGAGTCTGATGGTATCCGGGCTGTAACGGAACTTATAATTCGCCGGGCCGACCGTCGCGCCTTCGACTGCATGGTGGATGCAGAGAAGGTTGATATCCGCGCTGTTGCGATCGTATCCGGTCTGCGCCAAAACTGTTCTGAAGTTGCCGCGAATGTCGCCTCGCCTGAAAGGGAATCCGCTCAGTGCGATTGTCAGCCCGGCCATATCAAGCGAATATGTTTTCGGTGTGTCAAAGACGAAAATATTCCGGTGAGACAGCGCGAGTGTGGTGGGCAATACGCTCCGCTCATGGTTGCCCGGAACGAGATACACGGGAATGCCGGAATCGGCGATATGCAGCAATGCTTCGTATGCCATGTGAACGACTTTGCGATGCACCCGGCTTCTGAAGAAAAGGTCACCGCCGTGAATGACCATGTCGGAATCTATCGATTTGGCGTGGTCGATGATTTTTCTGTAATTA
>JAZBPW010000191.1:0-7521 GCA_036351795.1 Candidatus Zhuqueibacterota bacterium
AACACACTCCATTCATTGCCGACATATTGACCGGTGACGGAGAAGAGATCTGACTGCGACTGGGATCCCATCTCCGCCCGCGATAATATTTTTACCTTGCCATCCTTGAGCGTGCTCCAGTCGACGCCGATCTCCGCCAGCGTCTGCTGATCCGCTTCGAAGAAGACGGCCTTGATTTCTATCTCCCGTGTCTCATAGGTGACAGCCATCGGATCCTGAACGGTCTCTTCCTCTTTCATAGCAACGATTTCATAATGCCTGGGGTGCTCCACATATTTCAGCAGATTCGAGCGCAGTATGTATTCGAGCGCCCGTTTCCAGTGCATGTTATCAACGACCACGCCGATCGGTTTCGACCGTTCCTCCTGATCGATGATCATCTTGTTCTCGTATCTCTGACTCAATTGATTGATGATCTCGAGGGCGGTATTAATACCGAGACCGCTGTTCAGAGAGATAAATTCTTCCGGATCATATTCCCCGGGAATACGCTCCTGTGCCCCCAGTGTGGTGGTGATTATCATGGATGAGAAGATGATAATCAGACATGTTTTCATTCTCATATCATTCGCCTGACCTTTATTTACTATATCCTAATCCCAATGTGATTTTCTGAGTTACGCCATCCTTTTCAAGTGTGAACTCGGCTTCGCTCTTACCCTGGTCGATGCTGCTGAGCCGGCCTGAATGCACCCTGTCGCCGATTTTCAAAGTGATCAGCTTGCCGGAACTGTCTTTCAGATAGATGCGATTGTTTGTCACCGCCTGTAGTGAAGATTTTTCAATGTTGGTGTAACTCTCCGTTTTTACTTTTTGTTTTGCCGACGCCACCGAGTTTCTGAACATATTCTGCTCCCTGCGTTGCCGTGGCTTCTTCCTCAACTCCTTGAATACATCGTGAAACATGCTGGTCTGAACCACGGGCTTCAGGTTCGAGAAATCAAACTCGTGCTTCGAATCCCATTTGGGCGTCAGAGAAAATCCCTTTATCTTCATCTTGAAAGTGATAGTGTTATCGGTACTCTCCTTGCCTTTTCCCAGAGAGAATGATTCGATCTGATAGAGCAATGGATTTTTGGTGAGGAAGTATACGAGGTCGTAGATGTCGCGATACAAACCCTCTCCGGAGAGTGTGAAACTGAAATTGAGTATATCGTTGGCAACATCGACCTTATCCAGTACGAAATCGAATTCGAGTCCGAGGTCATAGTGGTCGACCAGCCAGTTGAGATAGTACAGTGAGAATGAAGGCTCATCAACCGACAAAATGATCTTCGGCGCTTCATTCCACTTTGCCTTCAGAATTTCATACTTTTCTTCGGCAGAGCTCAATGTCCTGGCAATGGCCAGCGAACCATCCAGCATCTCTGATAACTCTACATTGCGTTTCTTGAGTATCTCATGATTGCTTCTCTCTGAACGGATAAACAGGATGCCGACCGTCATGATGACGACCCACAAGAAGCCAATTGTTATCGCATTTCTTCTGGCATACATGTTATTTCCTGCCGACTGGTTTAATAATGTAATTTCCCGGAACAGCTTTCTTGATTGCGTTCATGTCCTGATATGCATCATCATACGTTGTGTATGTACCGAGACTGATATAGTAGGGTATGGCAGTGCCATTACCCGGCATTTCCTTGATAGTCGCGTTATACCCCTTTGACTTGTAGTTCTGTATCTCTTTTTGTGCGGTAAGGCGTATCGCGTGGGCATTGGCGCGTATTTCAAAAAGTGAGCCTGATTTCGATTGATGTGATCGTTGGATCACATTTACGTTCTTGACTCTTTTTTCTATTTTGACTGGATCAGACTGCCTTTCCATGGATTTTACCGGATTCAATGGCTTTTTTATTGTCGTCTCGACATCTGTTTGATCGAGCGATGGAGCCGTTGATGTCAGTTTGCCGCTATTCAGAACATCTTCGTTTTTTTGAAGCTTAAATTTAAGGGGCAGGTTTTCTGCACGGGCGGTTTTTGCCTGAACATCTCCAAAATCCATGGGTGGATCATGCGGTTCGACATACTCCTCGTAAAATGATCTCGGTCTTTCTTTTGCCAGATCCACCTCGAGCTCGAAAGCGAATAGCTGGTCATTTCCGAAATCAGATCTCACCATTTTATGAATTTGCGCTGTCTCGAGTGATCTCGAAATATCCGGGATGCTCTCCCTTTTCATGGATAATCCCTTGATCTTGAAGCCGTTCTTTTCACTGTGAACCTCTTCGATCCATGCTGTTCGCGTATTGAGTATTGTTTGATTCAGTTTTTCCAGCATGGCCAACAAGCGGTCTGATCCGAAACTCAAAGAGTCGGACAACGTCAAACCTTCCGAGAGTTGGGTGATTTTGTCTTCAAGGGCGCGTACTTTTTTGACTGTCTGATCGCTGTGTTCAATCCGCTGTTCATAGATCCTGTTCTGAGTCCTCAACGCGTTGTTTCTCAGTTTTCCCGCGGTGATCTGCCAGGTGAAGCCGAATGCCGTGATCCCCAGAATGGCCAGCAGCACATAGCTCGCAAGATTTAATTTGAAAATATTCTGGCTGTCGATGATCTGCTTTGAGAGCAAATTGGTTGGGATGAAGCTCTCATTCTTCATATCACATGCTTTCCAGGCAAGCCCGATGGCGATGGCGTATTCGGAGAGCTCCTCACGGCTGAATTGTGTGGATAAATTCTCGGCGAGTGGCTGCGATACAATATAGCCGACGCGAGTCTGCGGAAATTTATGTTCAAAGAATGATTTCGTATTCTCTGTGCTGGCATTGCCCGCCAAAACGATATTCGCTATATCCTGGATATTATTGTTGTCGAGTTCATAGATGATCTTGCTGTATAAAATGTTCAGCACGTCCTGGCTGTATTTCTCGGAGATCAGCTGTGAGACCAGCAGAATGTCCTCGCCCTGCATAAAGATGATCCGGCTGAACTCGGACTCCATATCTACGATGACGGTGATGTCCTGGGGATTGAAGAGCCCGTAACTGTTTCTGGCCAGATTTGCCAGGGCGACTTCATTAGCATCCATGAGAGTGATCTGCAGATTGCCCCGGAAGAACGTATTCAACTGTTCCAGTATGTCGAGAAGAGCAGGCTGCTGTGTTTCACAGATCACATTGCACAAAGATCCGTCACGCCGGGAAATGATGGACACATTGTCCATAGAATTAAAACCCTGACGCCATTCATCGATTTTTTTTCTCAGACTCCCCTTGAATACGTTTTGATTATAATCGAGGTGCGTATCGAGCTCCTGATAGCTCACGTTGGATACCGGCACATTGAAGGCCACTTTCGTCTTCCTGCCGGAGAACTTGCTGAGAAGACTGTAGATGATGTCGATGTTCTCCTGGGCGTTCTGCTTTTTCTCCGTGCTGGATCGTCGTTCCTGCGGCTCCTCTTTGATGGCAAATATATCATCTTCTTCCGAGATCAGAGGCGTTTCCATCTTTTCAGCCTGTTGTCTCTTTTTCGCCTCCTCTTCCAGGTCGGATTTCAGTGTCGCGCTTTCCAGGTAATCGAGGATCATGTGGTGCTTATCCCTGATGATATGCGCGATCTTGACCTCGCGGCCATTGACGACTATTCCCAGTGCTTCGTTCTTCATAATACGACTCAGTTGTTAAAATATTTTATGAGATCTTCGAATCTCTTCTTATGATTTGCGTGACTGTATGCCTGCTGATACGAAATTTTTTCATGCCGATAGAGACGCACCAGGTCCTGTTCCATGGTGATCATGCCCAGGTGATTGGACTGATAGATGAGCTGATAGATCTCATCCGTATGGTTGTTACGGATGGCTGTGCGGACGGCTGATGTGGCGATCAATACTTCCTTGGCAAGGATCAGCTTCTTGTCGGTGCTCGGGATGAGCTTTTGCGAGATCACACATGTCAACACATCCGCCAGGCGCTCCCGGATACGGAGCTGTTCCTGCGGCGTCGTCTCGCCGAGAATACGATCGATGCTCTCAGTTGTCGAAGACGTATGAAGGGTGGAAAATACCTTGTGTCCGCTGTCAGCAACCTCGAGAACCGTGGCGATGGTCTCCGGGTCCCGCATCTCTCCGATCACGATGATGTCCGGATCCTGACGCAGCGCCTGTATGGTTCCTTCCTTGAATGTCAAAACGTCCCTTCCCACCTCCCGGTGCCGTACGATCGATCGTTCGGACTCATGCACATATTCGACTGGATTGGAGATGATAACGATATGCGCGTTGGATGTTCTGTTGTTGGCATCGATAATGGTGTCCAGCGTCGTGCTCTTCCCGGAACCAGTGATACCGGTGATGAGAACCAGTCCCTGCTTCACGTACTTCAGGCTCAGGAGCTTGGCGACTTCATCGTGCAGGCCCAGCGAACGAAATGGCCGGATACGGTTAGCGATGAGACGCATATTCAGCCCCAGATGATTCAATTCAAGATAGGCGGTGGCTCGAAAACGTGCGTGAGCGCCGCCGATGGTCACGGTATAGCTGAAATCCACGTAACGGTTCGCGAAAAGATGCTCCTGATCCCTGACTGTAAGAATATTCAGGATCAGCGCGTCGGACTCATCCAATGAAAAGTGCCCAAACTGCTTTTCAGGTTGTTTTTCACCGAATATTCGATACCAGACATAGCCATTGCAACCGGTGCCGCCGAAATCGATGTCAGAGGCCTCTCTTTCCGCCATGGCGTACAGGTTGCTGTCGAATCTGTTTTTCAAGGCTTCCCTGATCTCTTCAGGCAGCTTGTTCATGATTTTCGCGATATGTTCCTGCCGTTCTCTGCCTAAAAGGACTTTGGGGATCTGCGACGATATCTTCGCGAGTATCGCCTTGACGTTGTCTTCTGAATATTTGTGTGATGCTTCCATAGTTTATTATCTCAATGAATCCGGCGTTTCGGACCAGCTGATGATGTACATCTTTTTGGCGAGCTGAAACGCGCCGAATTTTTCCATGTAATCCGGTTCGTATTCGACAGAAATATGGTTTCCCATCCCATTCATGTATCCGTTAGCGAAGACACCTCCTGTAATATTACTTTCTTTTGGATCTCCACCGCCATTTATGATAATTGAACCAGGATTGGGCAGATAAAGAACGCCGTCCAGCCGCGCATTTCCATCCAGTACTGCATTGCCTTCCACTACATAAATCCCAAACCCGTTGGTGCCGCCTCCAATGGTCAGATCGCCCGTTACATGTGTCACATTTGGAATGCCGTTTCCCGCGTCAAAGTAAAAATCGCCATTTGGATAATTATTCGGTAGAGAATAATCACCAATATGGACATGGCCCTGTGCTGTGGCGAGATTTGTCAAGCCTTGTTTGTCGAACGGCAGCATGTCAGGTGCGTTTTGTATAGCCAATGATGGATCTTCAACCTTGTTTTCGTCATATATTGTCACATTCTCGATCGTATCCGTGCAGAAGACCGCCAGATCGGCGATGTCCGGCGGTATGCCCAGCAGTACATCGATGGTCTTCGTGATGTCGTCAAAAGTCGCCGTGGATTCGAGACGGAGCTCCATGCTGGACATCGATGGTACTGTATTGTGATCCTTGACCACCACATCGAAATCAGCTTCGCTCACTGATAGATTATAATATCCGGACCGCCAGGTGCTGTCCTCCGTGATCTTTGCCAGCGCCATGTTAATGCCGCTGGTGGCGATATTTCGCGCCAGGGATATCTTGTAATGCTCTGAGAAATTCTCCACCGACTCCAGGCTTCTGCGATTTACGCTCAGAGTGACTGTGCTCATGATGGTTGTAAAACCGAGTACAATGATCAATAGTGCTTTTCCCATAACCTATCTCTTAAAATCTCGCCAGATTGGGTGGACTGAAACTCGCCTGCCAGAAAAATTTTGAATATTTCAGATCGTAATTCATTGTGCTCTCCACGGTCAGGCTGATGTCCAGCCGTCTCATGATGGACGTGTCATAAGTCTCGTTTCCCATGCTGTCGTAGTATCGCATCCGGAACCTGGTGACTCCGAGTGCAGCATCGGTTAGCGTCTCGCTGTTGATCCTGCGGTAGAGGATCCGGTCGCGCGGATTCTCCGTGCCGTATGCCTGACTGGGGTCGCTGAGAATATAGCTTAACGTGTCCACGACACCATTCCTGTCGATGTCGGTGAGAAAGACCGTTCTACTGGTATCTGCTGTCAGAATGGGCGTGATGTCCACCGGTACGCCGAGGCCGATCCGGTTGAAATCGAACTGGATGAGTTTCGATATCGCTGTCAGATTTTTGCCGGCATTCGTGTCCATTGTTACTTCATGGGAATTCTGCATGACAGAGGCATTGAATCTGTTGATCGCCAGGAACATGAGTCCGCCGATGATGATGCTGCCGATTAAATTCAGATGCGAGTTCAAGGAAGTTACCTCATCCTAGTTCGTAATAGCTGAACACATGGCTCATGACGACGTTGCTGGTCATATAGGGACTCGACACGGTGACGACCATTTTCTTTAAACGCGTGCGATAATTCACATTTTGATCCGGATTGTATTCATTCACATAATAGACGACGGCAGAGACGCTGTACGTCGTTCTTCCCGAATCGACATTTATCCTCAGATTGTGATAATCGTCCACATCGTTGAAATTCGGATAGCTCTCGTTGTTCGCGTGTCCCAGGGAATACGGAGAATTGAAATCACCCGGCACATTATTGAGAGTTCCGAATGCAATGGTCGCGTCGAACGCTCTGGTTTTTGCCTCTTCTATAAATTTCTGCGCCAGTGAAATGCCGTAATAGTCGAATTCACTCCTCATGACGATTTCATTGCTCGTGACGAAGAATCGATTGACTGAAAACGTCGACATGGAAAAAAAGAAAATTGCTCCAAGGAGCAAGACCATTTCACGCTGACCCATTTTATATCCTCGATATAAATTTGTGGAGTTCGCAACTGTGCATCAGGAGCAGTATGAGAGGCATCAATTGAGTGCACGTGTTGCGAACTCCACTAGCGCAATAGACCACCACCAAGCCTATTGTTCCGCTGTAGCGGCGACGACCTCCTGACAGGTCGTCAATCCGCTTTTTATTCTGTCTCTGCCGGAGGCGCGCAGCGTTAACATCCCGTTCCGGGTCGCGATATCCCGAATGGTATCCTCATCGATCTCATCGGACGCCTGAAATATCTGATGCCGGATCTCCTTGGTAATTAACATCGCCTCCATGATGGCGAGTCGACCGCGGTACCCACCGTAACAATTGGCACACCCGACCGGTTTGTAGAATTTTGTCGTTTTCAGCTCTTCTTCGCTGAAGCCGAGACGCAGCGCCAGATCGATGTCTGGATTCGTGTCGACTTCTTTACATTTCTGACATAACCGTCGCACCAGACGTTGTGCCATCACGAGATTGATGGCGTTGGCAATGAGAAACGGCTCAACGCCAAGCATGTACAATCTGGAGATTGCACTCGGCGCGTCATTGGTATGCAGCGTGGAAAAGGTGAGATGGCCGGTATTGGCCAACGCGATTCCGATCTCCGCTGTCTTCAGA
>JAZBPW010000192.1:0-5715 GCA_036351795.1 Candidatus Zhuqueibacterota bacterium
ATTGAACTTTTTTTCACGCTTCAGCTCTCTGGAATATTCCCGAAGCACTCTGTCCGCCTTGAACAAGTGCGGGTTACGCACCACCCCCAGCATCTTTTTAGACACATCGTAAAACGGACTAAGCTCATTTTCCCAGTCTTTTTCGAGAGTCTGCCACACCGGATCATCGTAAAAAATCCTCGGTGGTGTGAGCAGTGTATTGGCGTATACCAGACTGCCGCCGCCAAATCCGCTTCCTGAAAGGATCAGCACGTCATTCAAGAGATGCAGACGTTGAATGCCATAGCAGCCCAATGCGGGCGCCCATAAATACTTCCTGATGTTCCAGTTGGTCTTTGGGAAATCCTGAGGTCTGTATCTTATCCCACTCTCTACAACGAGTACGCGATACCCTTTTTCACTCAAACGCAGCGCTGCAACACTGCCTCCGAATCCGGATCCGATAACAATATAGTCGTATGCCAACTTCAGCCTCGTGTAATGTTGAAGGATCATACGAAAATATTCTTAAAATGTCAATTCATTTTTGTACAAAAGCGTTTTTTTGCGCTAAACAACGCTGATGACACTTCTGAAATGGAATCCGTAGATCGCCATTGTGATAGCCAGTGCGAATTTTCTGGGATGCCTGAAAAGGCTGTAGAAAAAAAGTTTCCAGTAATACCGCTTGCCCTGTTCCCGGACACCGAGAATCCAGATTGACCTGAAAAATGCCTTGATATCGCGCCGCTTGATCCGTTGTGGGGCAAAGGCAGGCATCTTGTATTCCTTGAGAAATGTTTTCACACGTTCATAATAGACCTTCTGGGAATATATCGTATCCAGAATCTCTTTATAACCATCGCGCAGCGTATCGATATTCATCCTGGGTATGAAATTCATCGAGCCGTCCATGTTGTCTCCGCTCATGATATCGAGCAACCGGTTTTCTTTCTTCAAGCGATTGAACAGGTGTGTTCCCGTAGGGGCATTCAGCATACCGACCATTGCTGTCACAATGCCGCTGTTTTGAATGAACCTGATCTGCTGTTCGAATATGGAGGGCGGATCGTTGTCGAATCCAACGATAAATCCACCGGACACACGCAGACCACATCGATGCAATTTCTGCACTGATTCGACCAGGTCGCGTTTTTGATTCTGCACCTTTCCGCATTCTGAGAGACTCTCCTCATTCGGAGTTTCGATCCCAATGAATGTGGAATCGAATCCAGCCTTCACCATGAGATCGATCAATTCCTCGTCGTCGGCAAGATTGATGGATACTTCGGTCATAAACTGGAAAGGATATTCATTCTGCGTCGACCAATCTATGAGAGCCGGAAGGATGTCTGATTTCAGCTTACTCTTGTTCCCAATAAAATTATCATCAACGATAAAGACAGTCCCTCTCCAACCATATTTGTAAAGAGAATCGAGTTCGGCGATCAGCTGTTTCCGCTGTTTAGTCCTGGGTTTGCGTCCATTCAACATGGTGATGCTGCAAAATTCACAATCGAACGGGCATCCTCTTGAGTATTGTATGCTCATGCTGGCATATTTCTCAATATCGAGCAAATCCCATCTGGGAACAGGACTGACCGATATATCCGGAAAATCCTTTGCTCTGTATACATGCGCTGCCTCTCCATTTTCGAGATCGCGGATAAAGGTCGTCATTGTCGCTTCGGCCTCATTCAGAACGAAGTGATCCACGCCATCGAACAGCTGATGATCCGTAGTACAGAGCGGTCCGCCGGCAACAACTTTGACCTTCAGCTCCACACATCTGCGGATAATGTCTTTCATCGAATCGATATGAACATTCATGCCGCTGATGAAGACGTAATCCGCCCACTGGATCTCCTTATCTGTCAGTTTGGATACGTTGCAATCGACAAGTCTTTGTTCCCAGGTACCGGGCAGCATGGCCGCGACCGTCAGTAATCCCAGCGGTGGTTCAGATGATTTTTTGGAGATGAATTTCAATGCGTTTCGAAAACTCCAGAAGGTCGTTGGTGTATCAGGATAGATATGTAGAATTTTCATGATGATCTCCAGTATTAAAATTTTGCTTTTATCTTATGATAGAAATTATTAATTTCTATCTGTGAAATACTGTTGCACCGTCTCGTATCACTGGCTAATATACAAAAAATTAAATACCGGAATTGTAAAACTAATGTAAAAGAAAAATATGAAAAAACTGCAGTTTCCGATACATCCGGTCGTTGTTTTTGTGCTCGCTCAGATTGCATGGCTCTCTTTGCTTGGTATCTGGATATACTGGTACATCTCGAACTACATCATATTCAAAAAAGTCGGTGAGCGCATCTCTCCGCAGATCGTTTCCAAGGGAACGAATGTGCTGGCTCTTGTTCTTGGGCTTGTGCTTCTCGTGGCGATACTGATTGGCATGTATCTCATTTACATCTATCTGAACCGTCAGCGGAACCTCACAAAGTCGTATGATAATTTCATCGCGAATGTCACGCATGAGTTGAAATCTCCGCTCGCATCCATACAGCTCTATCTCGAAACCATGATCAAACGAAGGATCGACCGTAAACGTCAGGTCGAATTCCTCTCTCTCATGATTGATGATGCGCGGCGACTTCGTTCGCTCATTGACGCGATACTGGAGATCGCCGGACTCGAACAAAAAGGACTTGCCCGCAGATTTGAATTGATTGAAAGGGCTGATCCGGTTCTTCGCCAATTGCTTGAGAAATCGATCGCACAACTGAAGATCGATGTCGATGCCGTGCGAATCGATGGTTGCGCGGAATGTGCCTGTGTGATTGATCAAAGTGCCTTAAAGATTGTTTTCGATAATATACTGGAAAACTCTGTCAAATACAGTGCGGAACCAGTAAGACTCAACATCATCCTCTCCTGCACATCCAGGTGGCTGGCCATCGAGATCACCGACTGGGGGATTGGCGTGCAGGGCAGGAATCAAAAAAAGATATTCAGAAAATTTCACCGAATCGACAGAGAAGACAGCCCGAATGTAAAAGGAACCGGGCTGGGACTGTTTCTGGTCCGTGAGATTATCAGATATCACGGTGGACGAATATCGGCCAAAAGCGGGGGAATTGGTCTTGGCACGACCATTTGCATTGAGTTGCCGGTATATCGTAAAAACAAGAATCGGTATACGAAACGGCTGCTGAGAACTACCAGGAGAAGAGAAGCACATGAAAAACAAAAATGATTTTTCAGGAAGCAATATCTTGATCGTCGAGGATGAAAAATCCCTTGCGATCGGTTTGAAATACAACCTTGAAGAAGAGGGATACAGCGCACAAGTCGCCGAAGATGGGAGAGAGGCTTTGCGATTATTCGATGAAGAAGCGTATGACCTGGTGATACTGGATATTATGCTGCCGTTCGTGAATGGATTTGAGGTGGCGAAAAAGATGAGACAGAGTTATCCGCAGCTCCCGATTCTGATGCTGACCGCGCGAACAGGGATTCAGGATCGAATACATGGCCTTGAGATTGGTGCAGATGATTATATCACCAAACCTTTTCATCTCGAAGAGTTGCTGGCGAGAATCAAGGGGATGCTGAAGAGAAAGCAGTGGTATCAAGAAATCTCCGAGATATCACCTGTTTACAGGTTCGGGGAAAACGTCGTTGATTTTACAACCCTGGTATGCTCATCAGGTGAGAAGAAATTCAAACTCACTGCGCGGGAAGCGATGTTATTGCGATATCTTGCAGAACATGCAGGGGTGAACGTCACCCGAAAGGAATTACTGAAAAACGTCTGGCACATTCCTTCTGAGGTCGAGACGCGTACTGTGGATAATTTCATTGTGCGACTGCGAAAACTTTTTGAGCCGGATCCAGCCAATCCGGTGCATTTCGTCAGTGTAAGGAGTGTTGGATATATCTTCTACAGCTAAAAACAGGGTGATATTTCGACTAAATCAAACCAATGCATTTCAGCGCGAAAATACCGAGGGAAATCGTAAAGACAGAACCGAAGGTCGTGACCAGGATGATGTTCCCCGCCAGTTCACTGTTTGATGCCATGGCTTCCGCCATGATATAGCTGGCGATGGCCGTTGGCGTGCCGAAAAGGATGAACATGACACCGAGTTCCTCGCCACGATAACCCAAAAGAATCGCGATATATGTCAACATGATCGGCATGATGAGGATTCGTATTGCGGTTGCTATTGCTGTGAGCTTAAAATCTTTTCGAATGCTTTTAAAATTAAAGCTGGCGCCGATACCAAGAAGAGCGACAGGAAGGCTGAGTACCGCGAGATAGTTCAGTGTCTTTGCGAAAAGGACAGGCACCTTAATTTTGAGAAAGGGGAAGATCAAGGAGATGATGATCGCAATGATCAGGGGATTCGTGAGAATATCACGAAGCGTTTTCAATGGGTTGATCGTGTTGCCGCGTTGCGCTGGAATTGTCAGGGCAATCACTCCCAGCACGTTGAAAAGCGGCATGGCGAATGCGAGAAGAATTGCAGCTTTGACGAGTGCGCTTTCGCTGAATAGATTGAGGGTGATGGCAAATCCAACGATGGCGTAATTACTTCGGACAGCACCCTGAATGAATACGCCCTGGTCGATGCCGTCGTTCGTCAATTTTTTCGATAAGAGCCATGTGAGAAAGAAAAATGAAATGAATCCGGCAAGCACCAGTGTAATCTGTATGATGTCAAAAGAGCCTGTAAAATCTGTCTCGTGAAGTTTGGTAAAGATAAGAGCCGGTAGCGAAACGGAAAAGACGAGCTTCGAGGAAGTCTTCGTATAATTTGAGCTGATGATATCCGCCCGTCGCAATACATATCCGATGAAGACAAGCAGAAAGACGGGAGCGACAGCATTAAAGGCGTAAAGCAAGTTCTGCATGAATGAGTACCTGGTTAGATTGAAATCCAATATATAAAGTGACCACTAAAATTACAAGGAAAATCTGGGGATGCTGCACATTTTAAGCTGGTTTCTTTGGGGATTGTACACGACGGGTATACTTTTATTCGCCGCGACCTGTGTGCGTGAGCAGGATATGAAAGCGTTATCCAAATGTGCTGTCACTCTTGCCCTGGTTTCATTTATTCCGGCGCTTGCGTTGATGACCGATTTTCCCGGGAAACAGTATGTGCTTAGTACAATTATTATCATCTTTCTCTGCGTATTTATTGCACTCACTTTCCCCGGTCAAAACAACAGAACACTGCGCATCACCGGCAAACAATCCAGAGTGGATGAGCGGGATGCGTTTTTTCACAGATTCTACCGGATCATACCGGGGGATGGCGATTTCGAAAAATACTATGCGGAACATCCGGAAAAAAGATTGATCGATGAAAAGATCCGTGCTCTTCCCAATCTTGGTGAACCCGGAAGCAGAACCTACGACGTTATGACAACACCTTTCCATGCATCCATCTTTTCCGTGCTTGATCGGCTGACAACGGACGTGGAGGATTTTTCGATAGTGGAAGATCTCCAGCTTGCCGGCGAAACAAAGCATCAGTTAACAAAACGCATCAAAGGTTTCGCGCGATATCTCGGAGCCGACCTGGTCGGTACCACGAAATTGAATCAAGCGTATGTGTACAGTCATGTCGGAAGGGGACAGGGGAGATGGGGGAAAAAGATCGAACTTGATCATGCAAATGCCATCGCCATTGCGGTTAGAATGGATCATGACATGATCCGCCACTCGCCCGGTCTTCCAGGTATCACGGAAACCTCGAAAATATA
>JAZBPW010000193.1:0-5573 GCA_036351795.1 Candidatus Zhuqueibacterota bacterium
CTCGAGCGTCCCGGCCGTGCCTGTGCCATTATCATCTGCGCCCGGTGCGTTGGTCATACGCAGTGATTAGTCAAAAACAATCGAGTCGTAATGACCGCCGACCACGATCACCCTGTCGGTACCCTGGGTGCCCGGCTTGATCGCGAAGACATTGTATTGAGTCGTCTGATATGGACCGATGAATTGATCGGTTTCAACAGTTGTGTATCCGAATTCGAGAAATCTGTCGTATAGCCAGTCACGAGCCGAATCGATGGAATCTGACAGACAATAGCGTGTCTTGAAATCCTGCAGCCGCTGCACATATGCTCTGAACGTCGAATCCGCCACTTGCGGCAAGTTCCGGGATATTGATTTTGACAAGCCGTTATTACTTTTTGCCAAACCTGATGTATTGAATGTCTGATGATCCAGGGGCAGCGATTGATCGAATAGCCTGACCACATCATTCCCGTCTGCGATCAATCTCAGCACATCGGCTTCACTTGCGCGAACGATGGCAATATCATCTGCATGCAGAACGACGTCACTATCTGCGTCCAAAACGGGTTTGTTGAGGAGATAGTAGGGGTTTTGCCAGGCGTTGTCATCGAGTATCTCATAAGCGATATCGGCACGCTCAAGTTCAGCCTGAGCGATGTCATCGGCAGTCGCAATAATGAAGGCATCGTGCTTCATACAAACGCGGAAATGTTCCTTTTCCATGCCACGCAACACGCTGGTAGACGCAGTGTCGATCTTCAGCAGCACATCGGCTGACAGGGTCAGGGGGAGCAGTAACAAAAACAAAAATAGTAGAACGATAAATTTAGGCGAAGTTTTTCCCATCAAGGCATCCATTCGAATTATCCTGTTTAAAGATACAAAAACTCTAATATAATAAATTAGTCTATAAGAATCAAGCGATTAATGGGGCCTTTCAGCTTTGATACCGGCTGACGAGCACCTCGAGATACCTCGATCGCAGCTGTTTTGTGGCGAGCAGTTGTTTGACAGGGGGAAGTTTGAGAATGACGCCGAAAACAGCCGCCAGCGCACGGTGACTGAAAAGGACGCGATTGTCGAAGATCAGGTTCTGCAATTGACCGCGTTCGATGGCCATCAGGACTACTTTATGCGTCGTATCCAGCGGCGTGAGTACACGCTGTGGACGGGATTCCAGCGAGATGGCGCCGGCATTACATGCTTTGACGCAGATCCCGCACCCGAGACAGCTCCGTTCATCCAGCTTCGCCGTTTTCCTCTTCGGCTTCGAAGCGTCATTTGCGGATACCAGTGCCATGGCTTCCACAGGGCAGACCGTGACGCACTTCCCGCATCCGGTGCAGGCATCCGTGTCGATAAGTGGAATGAAATTGGTGGTGTGAATGGGATTGAGACTTCCAAAACGACGCGCGGCGATCATTGCCTCGCAGCAGCATCCGCAGCAATTGCAGATGAACGCCACCTGCTCCCGGACATTCTCCCCGAACTGAACGAGATCATGGTCGTACGCCTTTTCCAGCAGCGCCATGCACTCCGGAACATCGATCTCCCGTGCGAAACCGTGCCTGCTCAGCGATGCCGCGGTGTTGTTGAAAGTCATGCAGATCTCCATTGGCGCGTCGCAGGCCTGCCCGATATGCTCCATCTTGTGGCGGCAATAGCAGATGCCCACCGCACGATAGGAGGCTGTTTTTATGACCTCGCTGGCGCGTTCATAGTCCAGCACATGAAGCGCGTTTTCATTGCTCAGGACGGGCTCGTGTACAAAGGCTCTGCCGAGTTGTGTCTCGCCGTCGTAGAACAGATGCTTGATGAAATCTTCTTCCACATTCATGTACTGATAGAAGAGCTCTCCCAATGCGTGCTGGTCAACATCGTCCCGCAGACGCATCATGGAAAATTCGAAAAATCCTGCCATGGGAGGCGGAAGACAGTACTGTGTGTCGCCATCTTTGGGAATGTCCACGAGTATGGCCCTGCCCGCAAGTTCGTCGAGAATTTTCTGAGCATCGGCTCTGTTCATTTTCCAGATTTTCGCGACCTTGTCCGTTGTAAAAGGCTTGATCGGAAGCGTGGAGACGAGTTCCGCCTCTTTCTCGCTGAAGAGTATTTTCAGAATGCTGAAGAGCAGGTCCGATGGCGGAGCGCCCTGGGGAAAACGGTTCAATCTGTCGATGAGATGATGATAGGCTGTCTTCGCGGTCTTATGTGCCATAGTCCGAATGTCCGTCGATTTATGATTATTCGAATTCGAGCATGTTTGTCGTCAATGTGTCATGCTTTCCGTTTCCGGAATTCTTCGCGTTCGCGCAGCAGTTCGGCGAGCAGGTCTTTGAGTTTCCATGTTTCGGATGTCGGCGTCATGGAAGCCCAAAGCTGTCCTGGCAATTCGCTTTTTCGCACCATCGATATGACGAGGTGCAGTTCGCCCTTCGTGATCCCCGAAAGAATGGATGCCCGGGGCAGAGTCGATGTCACGCCAAAACCGGTGCGGTCCGGTGTCGCGATGATCTCTCCAAGTGTTTGATCCGTATGCGATTCATTCGCGGATATAATGGGAATATTCTCGAAGCTGTTCTTCGCCAGCAGTTCAGCGAAAAGATTCTGCTCTGAGATGTCATAACCACACAGGATGATCCCCCTTTTGCCATACATCTTTACATCTGAAGCGTCCACTCTGTTGAATCCGCCTTGTGACATCTATTTTTCGTCCTTTCTGAAATCCGATGAAATGCGTCCTGCGAGGCTGTCGTAACTGTCGTGGATGTCCTTGAATTGTTCGACAAGGGGGAGTAGCGTCTCTTCTTCCCGGCTCACATATTCATAGAAGTCCACAAAACTTCTGTTGACATCCTCATAGATGATCTTTAACTTCGCCCCCAGTTTTTCGGTTAATTCGATCTCAAACTGTTTCTTGCCGGCGTTCAGGCCCTTCTCCAGCTGGCGAATGATCTTACCTTTTCTGAAAATGATCACACTGCTGGCAATGAGGACGCCGATGCCGGTCAGTATCCCTCCGGTGACGTCGAAAAAAGCGCCGTGCGCCGCTGTGATTATGATCGTACCGATGATCGCCAGCACGCCGCCGCCGAACACGGTTGGTGCGATTTTCTCGGGGCTCGATTTGAGGGAGTCCACAAACGAGTCGTTTTGAAGAAGCTGGGCGACTTTGTTTTTCACATCAGCGATCACCTCACCGCGTTTATCGCTGATCTTCGTGAACAGTTCATCGCGGTACACCGGTTTGTCCTGTATGCTGTTCAGATCGTCGATCAGGCTCTTCAGCAGGTTTCGGATGCCCTCCAGAAAATGATAGGCGCCGTCGGAAGCAATGTCTTCAAATGTGGCATGGAGCCGCTTTTCAAATCGCCGCTGGAGATCCATGATCCAGGAGTTGATGGATTTTTCCTTCTTGAAAATCGATCCGAACGATTTTTTGAACAGAGAGAAGATCGAAAGCCCATCCTTGAACTCGGACTTGACCTCGCCCGCGATGCGATCGTAATTCGAGACAAGCCGTTCGATCAGGGATTTGATCTCGTATGCCGACTGTTTCTCGCCGACCGATAGCCGGTTTTTTACATTTGCAACGGTTTCCGAGTCCTTCGCAAATCTGGCCTCGCGCTCGGAAAGGCTTTTGCCGATCCGGGAAACCGCCTGATCGGTCGTATCGAGTATCGAAAGAAGCTTCAGCTGATAGTGCCGTCCGCCGGTCGCAGTCTCCTTGATGAACGCGCGCATCTCATCGAAACCGCTGTCCGGCTTACCCTCAGCTTCCCATTCCGCCGACGTGGCGAATATCCTGGGATTCGTGATGTTCCTCTTGATTGCGTATTCCCGAAGTTTTTCGATGTTGGTTTTCAGCTCACCCTCTTTCGTCAGATCCGCCTGCTGCAGCACGAACACCACTTTCTTGCGCCACTCCTCGCTGACGTAGTCGAGCACATCCCAGGAGGATTGCGTATGCGGATTCTTCGCCGGGAAGACGAAAATCACCAGATCGCCGTTCGGAATGAACCGCTGTGTCAGTTCTTCATGATCCCTGAGCAGTGTATTGGTGCCGGGTGTGTCGACGATGGCGATGGTTCGCAAAATTTCGACCGGCAATCCGATCTGCCGGTATTTCGACTTGAGGTCGATCTCCGTCTTCTTGTCCGAGTAGACGATCTTCTGTATTACATCGGTGCACGGTGCCGGATCGACTTTGCAAATATCTTCCTTGAGCAGGGCATTGATGAAACTGCTTTTCCCCGCCTTGATCTCACCGATGACCACGAAGAGAAATGGTTCGTTGATATTGGTGCGGAGATTGCTGACCAGATGCTGCAGATCGCTGTTGTTGATGCTGAATGTGAAATCGTGAAGCTCCGTGAGCAGTTCATCGAGTTCGAACTTGTATCGTACTATTTTTTCGTCAATGATTGTTGAGGGCATCGAATTACTCCAAATTTCACCTAATATAACGGATTCAATTGAAAATATCAAGGGAAAGTTCGTTTAGGTACATGTTCTGAATTGACGAAAGAGTGGTTCGCCGAGATTCAATGTAAAACATTGACGCCCACAATCCCGAAGGGATGTCACTATTATAGAAAATGATTCGCCGCTATAGGCCAAACCCTGAAAGGGTGACATATTGATTGGTCTTGGTCTTGCGGGAATTGACCGAATCAGATCGTATGCGTGAGATTCAGATAGTCGCTCAATTTATCTCTGTGTTTGTGAAGAAGATGATCGAGCCCCATGATGAGTAGGAGGGCTGCCAGCGACATCAGGATCAGCGGCGGATCGATATTGGCCTTGCCCAGATAGGCTCCAATATTTTTCCCCGCCGATATGAGGAATTGAAAATCGAATTGGTGGAAAAATTTACTGTACTTGCCGACGTCCACGAAATAGAGAACTGAGCCGATGCTCAACACGATCCCTGTCAGGTAGAGCAGAACGTCTCTGAAGATGTTTAAACGGCCATGTGCGGGTTTATTGCCAAGCTTTTTTAAAACACGCATTGAAAAGTCAGCATCCAGATCCGGTACCGTATCCTGCTTCAGTGCGTTAAATATGGTTGCATACCCGGATACGGTCTCCCGGCACATATCGCACGCCTGGAGATGGCTGTCAATCCGCTTTCTCATACCCTCGGAGAGAAGCCCGCTGACATATTCCTGAATTTCCCGATCTCCCGGATGCTTTTCTAGCATAGCGCCTCCTGGCCGTAAGTGTGTACAAGTCTCTCTTTCAGCAGCTTTCGTGCCCGGAACAAATAGCTTTTAACAGTGCCAACGGGCATGGACATCACCTCGGAAATTTCATGATAGCTCATATCGTCCAGATGATACAACGTTATAATAGTCCGGAAATGGGCAGGCAAACTCGCGATGCTCTCTTTTAACACCATAGATATGTCATCCTTTACAGCATCAGTCTCAGGAGAATGCTCTTGCGCTGACCACCCCTCCGTCATATCATCACCGGCGAGATCCTCTATCAGCGGGATCTTCTTTTTCTCGAGGTAATTCAGACAATGATTGTAACTGATCTGAGCGATCCATGTGGATAGCTTTGATTTGAATTTGAACTTCTTCAGA
>JAZBPW010000194.1:0-13601 GCA_036351795.1 Candidatus Zhuqueibacterota bacterium
CAGGATCATGTCCGGAATCGGGATCGTGAGTACCTGTTTCGGAAACTCCAGTTTCCTGTAATTTTCCATATTTTCCTTCGGGATCTCATGGATTTCCCCTTCAAAAAGAGTAATCCTGAGTATCCCGTCTTCTTCCACAACCGCGATCTCACCGTGATCTGCGATGATCGTTTTATTGATGTTCGGATCGTTCCTGTCCTGAATCATTACTCCCTTCACATGGGAGAGCCGTTCCTCCTCCTCAACGGATTGAACCAGAAGGTGAATATTCGGTATCTCGCGATAGATAATACCAGGCTCCAGTGAGATTGTCGGACGCTTCTTCTGAATATCGCGCATCAGCAGTGCGAGTCTATGATTGGCATCCGGCAATATTTGATTGTTGAAATAGATGAGAAACAGACACAGGAGTACGGCTATGATGAGCATTGGGACAATCATTTTGTAAAAGCTGATCCCGCTGGCCTTCATCGCGGTGACCTCATAATCTGATGACATGCGCCCGAACGCCATCAGACACGCCATCAGCAGTGCCATGGGCAAGGTAAGTGCAACGATCCATGCCATGTTCAAAAGGAAAAATTCTGTAATCACAAAAAACGACAGCCCGCGACTCAATAGATGACCCAGTCGGGTGAAGAGGAGATTGAGGATCCAGATCAACGTGATGACGAAAAAGCCGAAGAGAAACGGACCAATGTGCTGACGTATGATATATCTTTCTAATATATACATTTTTTTGTTCTTAGCTGGAACTCTTGTACATAATGTAAGTTACAATATACGTAATCGGCGTTATTTAATCAAGCCTTTTCGAATACCATACTCAATTCCATCGTTGATACTGGAGGCAATATCAATAAAATTGATAACGGATTTTAATTACTGTTTTTGAGATTTCTTTTCATGCGTATTCAATCGAAACTGAGATTAACATTCTTATCTCTGATATTGATAAGTTTGATGTTGCCGCCAGTAGGATCAATTGCTCAATCCGGAATTGGTCTCAAACCTTATTGGCCTACTCAATACGGCATCTCCATATATAAAGGAGAAAGCATCCGCGGACTTTCAATGTCTCCGGTATATCATCCTGTTTTCGAACTTAAACCGCGAAGTTTGAAATGGAGTGCTGCCATCGACAGCACCGGGAAGTATATCGAGATCACGGAAAATCTGGACAAATCTCCATTCTACATGCCAGCCCGTTACCGGAAAGATTTATATTTTGAGAAAACAAGAGATCAATATCTTGCAATGCAATGGCAGAAGTTCAAGGTCAAGAATCTGACCGAGGCCGGTAGAGGTGCACAAGACGGAAGAGGCGGACTCGCTATCGACATACCGGTAAAAATTAAAAGCAAGGCTTTCCAGACAATCTTCGGGGGCGACCGGGTCGGATTGACGGTCAATGGAAATATTACCATCAACGGTGGATTCAGACACGAGAAACGGAGCGAGGTGCGTACAGCCATCAACCGTGGGTCTGACTATAACTTCAAGATGCAGCAGACGCAGCAGTTTCGGGTGACGGGAAACGTCGGTGAGAAGGTGAAAGTGAGTGTGGACCAGGACAGTGAGCGTCCTTTCGATTTTGAGAACACCATCAAGCTGAACTACGACGGATATGAGGATGAGATCATCAAGAGCATCGAGGCGGGTAATATCTCGCTTTCATTGCCTGCGACACGCTTTGTATCCTTCAGCGGTAAAAACTCCGGTCTTTTCGGCATCAAGTCCCAGATGACCATGGGAAATCTGAACGTGACAACCATAGCGAGCCAGGAAAAAGGTGAGAACAAAAAACTGACATATACCGGTGGCGCTCAGGAAGGATCGCAGCAGATCAAAGATACGAATTATATGAAGGGCGTCTACTTCTTTCTGGACGAGGCTTACAGGGATAATTATTTCCCGCTGGAGAACGGTATTCACACCTACGACCCGACGCGCGTTATCACGGACGTTGAAGTGTATGTGTCCACCAATGAACAGGATCCGCAAAGGATCTGGGGGTATGCGTCCCCGGATAGCGCTGAACTTTATGAGGATGATTTTCAGATCACCCAGGAACATGTCGAGGCATATTGGGCGCGGCTGGAGAAGACCGACTATTTCGTGGCAACGGACCTGGGGTATATTCGTTTAAATAATTTCATCGGCGATGATAAATATCTTGCCGTGGCCTATCGCGATACGGTCGGCAGTGTATACGGCGATATCAATTACGACGCCCTGGCCGATTCAGTCATCCATCTCAAACTCATCAAACCGAAAAATCCAAGACCGAGTGACGAGACATGGGACTTGATGTTCAGGCACATCTACTACCTGGGCGCACGGAATATTTCTGAAGATGGATTCGATCTGAAGATCTTTTATGATCCGCCTTCTGGAGATGATGAAGAAACCATACAGACGGAAAGCGGGGTGAGGTCCTATCTGGAAGTGTTCGGACTGGACAAAGTTGACGAGGTGGGGGCTTCCGTTCCCGACAACAAGATCGATAACAATGCGAACGTCCTCCGTCTCGCTCAGGGGGAGCTGGAGTTTCCCTCCTTGCGGCCGTTTGCCGATCTGGAAAATGCATTGCTGCCGGAGGAGAGATATGTCGAGGCGATGTATGATACGATGAACCAGAGTGAAATCAACCGCGACAGCAAATTCTATATAGATGTCACGTCCCAGTCCAGGAGCGCGACGCTTCAGCTGGGGTGGAATGTGATCGAGGGTTCGGAAGAAGTGCGGTTGAACGGGCGCGTCCTCAGCCAGGGAAGCGACTACATTATCGATTATTATTCCGGAACGCTGACGGTGCTGGATGAGCAGGCGACAAGTCCGAGTGCGGATCTTGAGGTCAATTACCAGCGCAACGAGCTGTTTCAACTGGAGAAGAAGACGCTGCTCGGTATGCGTGCCGAATATAACTTGTGGGATGATTCTTTCATCGGAGGTACTTTCCTATACCTCAATCAGAGAACGCTGGATCAGAAAGTTCGTGTGGGAAAAGGTCCCATGCGCAATCTGATCTGGGATTTGAACTCCAAGCTGAGCTTCAGGCCGAATTTTCTCACGAAAATGGTGGATGCCTTGCCGCTGATTCAGACCAAGAAGGAATCGCGATTAAATATCGAGGGAGAGATCGCGCAGATCATGCCCAATCCCAATACGCTGAACAATGATGCCACGGAGGACAAAGATGGCGTGGCGTACATCGATGACTTCGAAGCGGCTAAAAAAATCACACCATTGGGTGTGATCCAGGGCGGCTGGACACACGCCTCGAGTCCCTTCGAAAAAGAGGGATCGACCAAAGCGGATGTGTCGAAAATGGGACAACTTTACTGGTACAATGATTTTCAAATGACGTCGATCCAGGAGATCTGGCCGAACCGGGAGATTAATCCCAATACCCCGAACAGCGTCCACGTATTGACCATGGTGATGACGCCCAGGGAGGACGGAGCGTTCTCGCCCAAGGAGTCCTGGGCGGGTGTGATGCGTGCGTTATCCAGCGGCTATGCGGACCAGAGCGATAGCAAATTCCTCGAGATCTGGATCAATGGCGATGTCGGCAATTTTCACATCGACCTCGGGCAGATATCGGAAGACGTGATCCCCAACGGCGCGCTGAACACCGAGGATGAAGAGGTGAACGGCATCAGGAACGGGCTGCTGGATCCGGGCGAAGATGTGGGGCTCGACGGCATGGCGGGCGCGGATCCAAACGATTTCTGGGATGTCAATAACAATGGAATCCAGGATCCGGATGAACCGACGAGTTATGATGACTGGGCGCTGAATCAAAACTCCGGGTATTATGAGCGAAGCAACGGAACAGAAGGCAATGAAAACAATGTGAACGGAAGAATCCCGGACAGCGAGGATATCAACAGGAACGGCGCACTGGACCAGGTGAACAATTTCTTCCGGTACACCTTTTCTCTCAGCAAGACGTCTGAGGATACGTTTTACATCGCCGGAGACAATATTGTGAACGATGGTGTCAGCCGGCCAAAATGGTATCTGTATCGGCTGCCGCTTTCCGAACCCGATTCAGTGATCGGACAGCCCGATATGACGCGGCTGGAATTCGCCCGAATGTGGTTCGACGGCATCCCGACGGCGCGTGCTGTCATAAGAGTCGCCGAGATTAATATGGTAGGTAATGACTGGAAAGAAAAGGGAACGGCAGTCAACGACAGCAGCAGCTACGAAGTGGGAAACGATACGACTGTTGTGGCAACCGTGATCAATACGCATGACAATCCCGAGTACAATCCACCTCCGGGTGTGAGTGGCGTCCGCGACCGGATCACGCGGGTAGAGGCGAAAGAGCAGTCGCTGGTCATTCGGGTCGAAGATCTGGCGCCGCAGAGCAGTGGTATTCTTCAGAAGACGTTTTTTCAGGCAGAGGATTACATCCATTATAAAAAGATGAAGATGTTTGTGCATGGCGGTGATGCACTCGCCCAGGGATTCTTTCCTGCCGAGCAGGACACCTCTCCAGTTGAAATCTTTCTGAGATTCGGGGCCAATGAAAGCAACTACTACGAAATCCGTCAGCCAGTCTACGCCGGCTGGGAGGGTAACGATATGGAAATCGAACTGGCGGAATTGTCTCAATTGAAATTTGAAATGCCCGACTCAATCACCAACGCGAGGGTGAAGTATTTTGAGAACGGTCGCATTTGGAGAATCGTCGGCGATCCGTCGTTGACGAATGTGAAGCAACTGATTCTCGGTGTCAAAAACGTCAGCTTGCAGTACTTCAGCGGCGAAGTGTGGGTGAATGAATTGCGGCTGTCGGAAGTGCACAAAGACAAGGGCTATGCACTGAGAGCCAGTGTGGATCTGGCTGTTGCCGATGTGTTCAGCATCAACGCCGAGGTAAACCGGCAGGATGCGGATTTTCATAATATCAATACGCGGTTTGGATCCGGAGACAACAGGATAAATGGAAGCATGAGCTCGAGCTTTCAGCTGCATAAATTATTGCCACGCTCGTGGGGATTTTCAATCCCGGTGTCCTTTAACTATAAAAAGAGTGAATCCACACCGAAATATCTTCCGGGCAGCGATATACTCGTCACTGATTCGACGCCGGACACGGTGATAGAAAAGATCCAGCGATTGAGCGAAAGCATGGGATATGGTATCTCCTTCCGAAAGAATACGAAATCCAATAACTTCATCATGAAGAATACGCTGGATAATTTGAGCCTCAGTTTCAATGGAGCCGAGTCATTCTCCAGCGATTCCAAGACCAAGGAGTCGAGGCGTACAACTTATACGGCAAACGTGACCTATAACCTGAATTTCAGCAAAGATGCCAATTTCCGTCCATTTTCCTGGTTGAGCGGTATTCCGATGATGAAAAAAGTATCGGAATTGAAGTTTCAGTATCTGCCAACGAACCTGAATGTGAAGGCGAGTGGAAATCAGACGAAAACATATTCACTCACGCGATCAGGCCTGGAGAACAAAACACGACCCTTCAGCATCACACGATCGGTGCAATCGGGGTACAAGCCGCTCGGTAGTCTGAATTTCGATTTTTCGAGAACGCACAAGAGCGATCTGACACAGGCTGAACGGCCGAAAGATCTGCTTTTGAAGGGAAACTTCGGACAGTTGACAAATGTCGATCAGTCGGCGAGCTCGAAATTCAATCCGAAGATCGTCAATTGGCTGACCACAAATTTCTCATATACGACATCGTATAAATGGTCGAACAATCTTCAGCTGCAAAGCACCGGCACCGGGCGCAGCGCGGCGAACAACAATTCGATCACGGGTTCATTCACTTTTGATCCGGATAAAATGGTCAAATCTTTCTCGAAATCAAATAATAGAAAAGGCAGGCCGACACGTGGACGTCGTGCCACCGATCCGGGGAAGAAAGGCCAGGAAGATGAAGAGGAAAAGCCGGGCGGGACGAATTACTTCAAAGCGGTACTTGGCGGAATCGGAGGATTCGTCGCGAGCTTTCAACCGATAAGCATCAACTATACGCAGCGCAATAACATCAACGTCGCCGGGCTTGAAGAAGGAACACCATCGTTCAGGTTCATGCTTGGTCTGGATGATTCCACGGGACTGGGAACAGTGGAGGGCGTTGGAACGAACAGGTTTCAATCGAGAAATTCAGAAAATCTGTCGCTGCAGTCGGGTTTCAAGATCGGTCGGGCCGTGAGTATCTCAGTGAGATATTCCAATGATAAGTCCAGAAATGAGAGCACGCAGATCACGGGAGATAATTCCGAATCATCGTTCAAGATGAGCAAGGATAAGGATCCCATTCCGTTCCCGGAGTGGACCGTTCGCTGGACAGGGATCGAAAAGCTGCCGTTGGTTGGCAAAATCGCCACCAAGATGAGTTTTGACCATAGTTTTTCAGGAAAAAATTCCACATCCTGGCAAAATACGATGAGCAACATCACCAAGAAGTCGTACACCTCCAGTTTCAGACCATTGATCGGTTTCAATATCACATGGAAAAAGAATATCTCTTCGAATATCAGGTACAACAAGAGCATCTCCTTCGATGAAAATGTGCGCGGGGGTAGCGGCGGGACGCGAACGGACAACTCTGATCTCTCAATTCAGGGAAGTTATTCGCGCAGCGGAGGATTTCGTATACCGATTCCCGTCTGGCCGTTCAAGAATAAGGAACTCAAAAACAACATAGACGTTTCGCTCACGTTCAACGTCAGTGACAATTTGACGGAACAGAATGTGCAGGGCGGTGAATGGGAGGAGATGAACAAAATCTCCAAATGGTCATTCAAACCGCAGATGAACTACCGTTTCAGTAACAGCGTCAGCGGTGGTATGCATTTCGAATACGGTAAAAATGAGAGCAAGCGTATGGGAACGACATCGTTTCAGGATTTTGGCTTGAATGTGAGAATTGAGATTAAAGGGCGGTAGTTAGATGACTGCAAAAGGGATGTTCATTTTTCTGACAATAACGCTGTTGACCGCAAATTGCAGTGCGCAGTCCGTGCCGGAGTTTGATGAAAATAGCGCTTATAACTATCTGCTCAAACAGTGTGAATTCGGTCCGCGAAATCCTGGATCAGAGGGGCATGATGAATGCCTGCAATTTCTGACCAGCGAATTACGAAAGTATGCGGATAATGTGAAAGAGCAGAAATTCCGCTACCCGCTTCGTCCGGGAGAAAGCGCAGTGACCATGACGAATGTGATCGCCAATTTCAACTCGCGGAATCCCGATCGCATTCTGTTGTTCGCGCACTGGGATACACGCCCCTGGGCCGATATGGATCCTGATCCGGCAAACCACGACACGCCCATCATCGGCGCAAACGACGGCGCCTCCGGTGTGGCAATTCTGCTGGAGATTGCACGCCTGATTCACATGAAAGCGCCGCCTTACGGAATCGATATACTGCTTGTGGACGGCGAGGACTTCGGCGAGTATGGCGACAACGACAGCTGGGCTATCGGATCGCGGGAATTCGCCAGAAACAAGAGCCCCAATTACAGACCCCGGTACGGAATATTGCTCGATCTGGTTGGGGACAGGGATCTGGAGATTTACATCGAACGTCTATCAAACCGGTATGCGCCGCATATCGTGGACAAGATTTGGGGCCGAGCCGAAGAGCTGGGTGTCGTTGAATTCATCCCGGAGCCCAAATTTGAAGTCATGGACGATCATGTCAGATTAATGGCAGCCGGAATCCCCTGTGTCGATATCATCGATTTCGATTATGAGTATTGGCATACCGTGGAAGATACGCCGGATAAGTGCAGCGCCGAGAGCCTGGGGAAAGTCGGTAGAGTGGTCACTTCTGTCATCTACGAGAAATAGATCCCCCCGGATATCTCCAAATCTCACATTTGATGCATCGATGGAACACCATACGTGGTTCTCACGTTAGAAATTCGTTCTGTGTTACAATTACATAATGAGCATGGTTGATATATTTTTAAGGAGAGTTTAATGAGGCTCAAAGTTACGTTCTTGTTGATCATTTTAATGTTTGCTGTGGTAACTCAAGCCACAGCCATGGATGATACAATTGATGTATATCCTGGTGTCATTGTCGTAAAATTTAAAGCGATGTCCAGTGAATTGTCGATGGAAAAAGCTGGTTCCAGCACCGGTCTTGCCTCTGTGGATCAGATCTTGTCGACCTTCAATGCCGATGAGATGCGTAAATATTTTCCCGCGGAGGAAAAACCGGCGAATGAGGATATGGTGGACCTGTCGACAATTTACAGAGTGCAATTTGATGAATCGATAGATCCAAATGTGATTGCGGCGGATTTCACAAAGCTCGACAATGTTGAGTATGCTGAACCACTATACGTGCACAAACTTGCCTACACTCCTAATGATCCACTCTTCGTCAATCAGGGGTATCTGGCCGTCATTCAGGCAGCGGATGCGTGGAATATCGTTAGAGGCGATGGCAGCGTCATCATTGGTGTTGTGGATTCCGGAGTGGACTGGGATCATCCTGATCTGGTGCAGAACATCTGGCAGAATCTGGCGGAAGATGCCGATGGTGATGGTCATACCATTGAATTTATAGATGGCAAATGGGAACTCGATCCGGGTGATCTCAATGGTGTTGACGATGATTTGAATTCGTTCAGGGACGACCTCATCGGTTGGGATTTCGTCGGACCCAATTCGTCTTTCCAGATTTCTGATAACAATCCGGATCCGGTGAACGGAAGCTCCCATGGAACCCATGTGGCGGGGCTTGCTGCCGCAGTCAGCGATAACGGCACAGGCATCGCGTCCGTGAGTTATCATGTCAGGCTCATGGTGACGAAGCATGGCATCGACGCGCCCGGCAGCCGGAGTGTGTTCAACGCATATGACGGTGTAAAGTATATGATCGACAATGGCGCGGATATCATCAACTGCAGCTGGGGCGGAAGTCAGTACTCAAGCTTTGCCAGGGATATCATCAATCAGGCCTATCAGAAGGGTGTGATCGTTGTCGCTGCTGCAGGAAACAACGATGATCCGGATGTGACATATACACCACCGGACACACCGCCTTCCCATTATCCCTCATCCTACGATCATGTCCTGAGCGTTGCGAATATCCAGACCAGTGATTTTTTCTGGCCGGGTTCGCTCTGGGGACCGGATGTGGATGTGAGTGCACCTGGTGTGCAATCGCTAAGCACGGTGATCGGTGGCGGCTATCAGAGCGCCAGCTGGTCGGGTACATCGATGTCATCGCCTGTGGTCGCAGGAATCGCCGGACTGCTAAAGACGCAGCATCCAGAATGGCTGCCGGACCAGGTGATGAACCAGATCATCTTTACAACCGATGATGTGTCCGGTATCGGTAACAATCAGGCTTTTATCGATGCCGGAGGCATTGGAAGCGGACGCGTGAACGCGTATCAGGCTGTGAATCCGGTGAATCAGGTGAAGCCGCGGATCAGTATCAATCAGATCATTGTGGACGATTCACAGAACGGCGATAATAACAATATTCCTGATCCGGGTGAAACGGTGAAGCTGATCATCGGATTCGAGAACACCTGGGCTGATGTTCAGAATTTACAGGCGACATTATCCACGGAAGAGACGGATATCGAAGTGCTGAATGCAGTCTCTACCTATCCATTCATACTTGGTGCATCTGCGCTGGGTCTGAATTACGCCACCAATGCGTACCAACCATTTGAACTCAGGATATCAAACGACGCGTTTCCGAGGACAGCGGTACTGCGCATCGATCTGGCCTCTACAGGATATTCAGAAACGTTTGAAGTCAACCTGGGCGTCAGCAGCGGTATTCTGCTGGTCGATGATGACGATGACACGGAGAATCACAAGATCTATGAAAATGTTCTCAAAGATCTGGGTATCGGGTTCAGCTACTGGAATCACACGATCCAGGGCACACCCTCTGCTTTTGAAATAAACCACAGAACAATCATCTGGGTGACAAATAGAGATTTACCGACGCTGAACAGCTCAGATCGAAATTTCCTGACATACTTTCTGAGTACCGGAGGTAATCTGTTCATCACAGGCCAGAAAATCGGTTACGATCTCTGCGAATCATTGGTCAGCGGAAACGAATACAGGAATTCCGGGGGAGCGTCCAGAACATTTCATGAAACATCTTTGCACGCGAACTACATCACCGATAATACGTCACATAGCTCAGTCTATGGAACAGCCGGAGATCCCATTGGCGACGGCTTCAATTTTTCCATCTGGCAGCCGGGTTTCGGGCCGAATAATCAGTCATCCTGTGAGATCCGTGCAAACGGGAGTGCACAACCGATTTTCAATTACCCCAATGGCAGGGCGGCTGCCGTGCGCTACGATGGAGATCACAAGGTGGTCTATTTTGCATTTGGCGGAATCGAAAGCATACGGGATGAAGTTGCGAGAAAGGAGGTCATGGGACGTGTGATCGGATATCTCAGCGGACTGACAGTGGATGTTGAGAATATCACCGATACAGAGGATACAACGCGTGTCTTCGAAGTCGCTGCGAACATCACTTCCGGGAGTGATATTATTTCAGTTGACATGTACTGGGATACGGATGGCACGTTTCCCTATATCAAACAGCAGATGACTGACATGGGGGCTGGACGTTATATATCAACCATTCCAGCCCAGAAACTGGGTACCACAGTCGAATTTTTCATCGTCGCGGTGGACGATGCCGGATTTTATAATGCCGCCGAAATATATACGTTTTCAGTGGCGCCGGATACGGTGCCGCCGGCATTCAGCAATGCCACGGAAATCGATAACCAACTCGGAAACCAGGGCGAATACGATGTCGAAGTTCTTGCCTCGGACAACGTCGGGCTCGATACAAACCGTGTCTATCTGAAATACTGGAGTACATCCATGCCTGTGGATAGCGTCCTGATGAAAATGGAAAACGGTGTTTATCATGCTGAGATCGACGCGACGTTCGAGTATGGTGACAGCGTATATTACGTTTTCAGCGCTGAGGATACCTCCATGAACCGTAACAGAGGAGAATCGGAAAAGTTCAGCTTTGTGGTTGGCTATGAAGATTTCGAATCGGGTCTGGACGGTTGGACAACGGACGGGAACAGCTGGGGGCTGGAAACATTCCGCCCGCGGTCCGGTCAATATGTCATTCATGAAAGTCCGGGAACAGGTGTCGTATATCCGAATAACGGGGATCTGACAATCACTTATAGCGATGGTCTGGACTTCAGTGAACTCTCCAATGTCTCACTTTCATTCTGGCATTTTTACGGCCTTTTTCCCAATGACATCGGGATTGTGGAAGCCAGCGACGACGGCGGTGCGAGCTGGCAGCAGGTCGGAAATGTGGTCTCCGGTGCTACAGCGGACTATACAGAGGAGACAATCTCGCTGAACGATTTTGCCGGCAAGAAAAATGTGTCGATTCGTTTTCGTTTGACGTCGGACGATTTCGGAGCAGGACCGGGATGGTATATCGATGATGTTCGCATCCTGCCTTACGTCACTGGTGTGGCAGAGGCAGCAGAAAATATCGAGACTCCTGATGCATTCGCACTCTATGGCAACTATCCGAATCCGTTCAACCCGGGTACATGGATCAAATATGCATTGCCATTAAGCGATCGCGTAAAGTTGAGTGTCTATAATTTACTGGGCCAGGAGTTGCGCGTTCTCTACGACGGTCCGCAGGAGAGCGGAACACACAGGATTTATTGGGATGGAAAGAACGCCGGCGGGATTGATGTGCCGTCCGGTATATACTTTTATCGATTGGTAACTCAGGACAATATGGCAGTTCGCAAACTGACGCTGATCAGATAAACACTGTTTTTTCGACAGTCTTCAATATGAGTCTTTCGGGGGAGCTGATCCTCCGAAAGACTTAATGGATGGCGTAAAACCTGACATCTACGGTCACGGTATTTCCTCCGACAAGCGTTACCGGATCCAGCCGTTTGTCTCCGTTGGTGTCATGGCCTCCCCATGCTTCCCCCGCATCAACTGAACCGTTTCTGTCTTCATCAAGATGTATGATGACAAAGTATTTTCCGGCGGTCAGTTCTTCGATTTCGTAAGCGCCGTAGGATGAAAGCGTGATCGCATTGACGTTCCAGTCGATATCATCCCATTCGCTGGTCCGGCTGGCGACAACATGTATCTGTCCACTTCGACCAGCCGCCTCACCCGGGATTACATTTCCCCTGATCGAACAGTCGGGTTCGTTTTCCAGTGATTTCGGACTGCTGCAGCCCCCCGCAATGACGAATAGGGAAACGATATAAAGTGAAAACTTCATGCCTGCCCCTTAATAGTGATATGCCTGCTAATTGATCATATTTCCATCGGGATGCTGCCGTCGCCGTGGTGTCTCTCCGAATTTATACAGCCACAATCCCCAGCCGATACCCGGTTCGCCCAGATTTTCACCCCATAGCTTCATTTTATAGGCGCGATTTGCCCTCATGCTTATCCTGCCTTTCTCTTCGGCATGCCACCATTGAAATCTGGGATTGTCTTTGCTGCCCGTGGCTTCATCACCGTAGCGATAGATCTTTTTCAGTATCTCCTCTTCGGTTTTCAGATCGATGATCCGGATCTCGAAGTAGCCGCCTGGATAGATATACCCGCCGGCCCACCATGAAATATCGGCGCTTCCGACTCCAGCTGTGCGAAAGACCTTCTCCATGACGGTGTCATCTTTTGCGCTCAATCCGGTCCATGTCGTGGATTCGGGGATCTGTTCCTGAGAACAGTGGGCAAGTGCGATAATAAGAATTGAAACGATTATCAGTGTTTTGTTCATGCTGGTATCCTGTTAAAGTATTCCATCCGTTTATATCAGTATGATCTGTTCGATCTGTGTTCTATCCCGATTATGCTGTCTATTCTTTTGTCTCCGTGCGCGAAGTGTCTCTTTGACAAAAAAGGCTTTCAACATGATATAACGAACGAGCCGGGATTGCGTTCCGGCCGCTGAACGCGACTGTACGAAAAATCAAAAAAAATGTTGCATTTCTTAACTGTTTTATTTAAATTAGACACTTGCAAGGAAATTTTGAAGTTGGTGGTAGAGTTTAGACTTATGTGAATGACATATTTTAAGGAGATCACGGATATTTGCCGCATCAATTATCACGCCCTTTTTTTTATTTGTAAAAAAATCATTACATTTACTATTAAACCAACACGTGGAGGTGTAGGATGAGAAAAATGTTACCTACTCTTATTATTTCGCTCATGCTTATCGGTGTTGCTTTTGCCGGCAATACGGTAGATATAGCGAAAAGCAAATTACCTGCGCATCGTGTCAAAAAGGCAGGTGGTTCGGATGAGCTGATGCAATCCGGCCCATATTTTCTGCATAGCACAATGAGCAGCACAGCCAATCTGCCTGGCACAAAAATCGGTGAAACGGCTTACAACTATCAGACAAACGACAACTTGCATGACAGGATTGTCTATGACGTGGCAACGGGTGCCGTTCATACACAATGGATGTTTGGTGATTTTGCCGAGGTACCGAGTTTCATCAACAGAAGAATGTACTACAATTACAACGATGGCACTGGCTGGGTGCATACGCTCGGCGTGCCAATCGAAAACCAGCGTGCGG
>JAZBPW010000195.1:0-14524 GCA_036351795.1 Candidatus Zhuqueibacterota bacterium
GGGGGTTCGAATCCCTCCTGGCCTGCTTTTGTCTATTAAGAGGAGACTCTGTTAAGAATGTTTAAGAAATTGAGCAACTTTCTACAGGAAGTAAAGCAGGAGATGTCCAAGGTGAGCTGGCCATCGAGGGATGAGCTCAGGGGAACGACTATCCTGGTGATCGTGATAACGCTGATTCTCTCTGTGTTCATTTTCGGAGTGGATAAGCTTTTGCAGCTTGTTCTGGATCTGATATTTTAAGAGGATTTAATTAGACTTGACGGAATTTGAAAAGAAATGGTATGTGATACATGTCCTCTCGGCGCATGAGAAGAAGATAAAGACGTATCTGGAAAACGAGGTGAAGCGGCTGGGGCTTGAGGATAAGGTGACCAGCATATTGATCCCGTCTGAAGAGGTAACCGAGATGAGAGACGGCAAGAAGAAGGTGAAAAATAAAATCTTCTTCCCCGGCTACATGCTGGTCGAAGCGGTCCTGGACAAAGAGGTCATTCATCTCATCTCATCAACGCCCGGTGTGACAAATTTTGTCGGCCCCAAAAACAAGCCTGTGCCCCTGCGCGAAGATGAGATCACGCGCATATTGGGTCGTGTGGATGAGGCAAAGAATCGACAGCTGGTGGATGTTCCGTTTAAGGAGGGAGATCCAATCAAGGTGATCGATGGTCCGTTCACGGATTTTACCGGTTTCGTCAGAGAGGTGAATCAGGAGAAAAACAAGCTGAAAGTCATGGTCAGCATTTTCGGCCGGGCAACGCCTGTCGAACTGGACTTTCTGCAGGTTGAATTAGAAAAATAGGACAGTGATCAATGGCAAAGAAGATCTTAAGCAGTATTAAATTGCAGATACCTGCTGGTCAGGCAAATCCTTCGCCCCCAGTCGGGCCTGCTCTCGGACAGCACGGCGTGAATATTATGGAGTTCTGCAAGGCTTTCAATTCGAAGACTCAGGACAAACAGGGATTGATCATTCCGGTTGTTATTACGGTTTACGCTGACCGCACTTTTACTTTCATCACCAAGACGCCTCCTGCGGCGGTTTTACTCAAAAGGGCTGCCGGGCTTGCCAAGGGATCCGGTGAGCCAAACCGCAACAAGGTTGGTGTGGTGAAGAAAGCTCAGGTGAAAGAGATTGCGGAGCTCAAGATGGAAGATTTGAACGCTTTTAATATCGAAAGCGCTATGCTGATGATAGAAGGCACAGCCCGGTCCATGGGGATTGTGGTAGAGGATTAGCCAGAAGTTTTCGGAGATAAAATGAAACATAGTAAAAGGTATAACAAGAGTCAGGATAAACTTGAGAATGGCAAGGAGTATACCCTGGATGAGGGTGTCGCATTGCTGAAGAGTTTTGAGGCAGCCAAATTTGATGAAACGGTTGATGTCGCTCTGCGTCTGGGAATTGATCCGCGTCATGCTGATCAGATGGTACGGGGTGCGGTTTCGCTTCCTCATGGCATTGGAAAAACCGTGCGGGTTCTCGTTCTCACGAAAGGCGCCAAGGAGGCCGAAGCAAAAGAGGCTGGTGCCGATTACGTCGGTCTCGATGATTATCTGGAGAAGATCCAGCAGGGCTGGTTTGAATTCGATGTGATCATCGCGACCCCAGATGTGATGAGTTCTCTGGGTAAATTTGGAAAAATACTTGGTCCGAAAGGATTGATGCCAAATCCGAAGAGCGGTACGGTTACATTTGATGTCGGAAAGGCGGTGCAGGAGGTGAAGGCCGGCAAGATCGAGTTTCGCGCGGAAAGAAATGGTATCGTGCACGTCGGTGTGGGGAAACTGTCCTTTGATGGTGACAAGATCAGAGAAAATATTGTGGCCTTTATGGAGACCATTGTTCGAATGAAACCGGCTTCGATAAAGGGACAGTATTTGAGAAGCGTGACAATTTCCAGTACGATGGGACCCGGGATTCGCCTGGACAGATCGGCATTGATGGATGCGCTAAAATAGATTTGTCCTTGAATGGATTCCGATCGTGAAGCGTCTGGAAGTATCATTGCTGTTTATAATAAGTAAGTTTAACACTAAGGATTAGTCATGCCGAAACCGGAAAAAGTAAAAAAAGTCGAAGAACTGGTTGAGAAGTTTGGCGAGGCGAAGAGTCTATTGCTGACGGATTACAGGGGATTGAACGTGGATGAGATCACCGAATTGCGATCGCAGCTCCGCGGCTCTTCGGTTGAATACCGCGTCATCAAAAACACACTTGCCAAGATATCGACTGAAAAGCTAGAGTTGGAAGAGCTGAAGGAATATCTTAATGGGCCCACGGCAATCGCCTTCGGACTCGATGACCCGCTGGCTTCGATCAAGATAATCACGGAATATCAGAAGAAAAAAGAAAAGCCGGAGATCAAGGCGTACCTGCTTGATGGCCAGGTCTATGGGAAAGACCAGGTCGAAGAGTTGGCCAAACTGCCGGGCAAGGAAGCACTGCTTGCCCAGCTTTTGGGGACGATGAACGCGCCCATCACAGGTCTGGTGTTTGCATTGAATAACCTGTTGCAAAAAATGGTTTATGTACTAAACGGTATAAAAGAGCTTAAAGAACAACAAGATTGATTATAACGGAGGATTTGAAATGGCTGAAAAGGCGGAGAGCAAAAGCACAGAGAAGAAAACTGCTCCCAAAAAAGGATCAAATGGTTCGGTTGACTCTATCATCGAATCCATTGAAAAATTGAGCGTACTCGATCTCGCAAATCTGATCAAAGCGCTTGAAGAGAAATTTGGTGTTTCAGCTCAGGCTCCAGTAGCGGTTGCCGCAGCAGCTCCCGGAGCAGCCGCAGCAGCGCCGGCTGAAGCAGAGGAAAAGACTGAGTTTGATGTCGTTCTGAGCTCGGTTGGTGACAAAAAGATCCAGGTGATCAAAGTCGTTCGTGCGGCTACAGCGCTTGGTCTGAAAGAGGCGAAAGACCTGGTCGACTCCGCTCCCAAGCCCATCAAAGAGGGTGTCAGCAAGGAAGAGGCTGAAGAGCTTAAAAAGCAACTCGAAGAAGTGGGAGCATCAGTCGAGTTAAAATAGAAGGTTTACATTCATTAAAAACGGAGTGGATTCCTTAATGGTCGAATCTATCGAAAGGAAATCCTTTTCAAAAATTACCAAGGTTGCGCAGCTGCCTGACTTGCTGGATATTCAGCTGAAATCATTCGAGGACTTTCTTCAATCAATGGTAAGTCCCGAAAAACGGCTGGATGAAGGTTTGCAGGCAGTTTTTAACAGTATATTCCCGATCGTTGACAGCAAAGAACATTTTATTCTTGAGTTTGTCTCCTATTTTCTGGATAAACCCAAGTACGATGTCGATGAATGTCAGGATCGTGGAGTCACGTATTCGGCGCCATTGAAGGCGAAACTGCGGCTCTCGATGAAGGATCCCGACAGTGAAGGTGACGGTTATGCAGACACGATCGAGCAGACCGTCTATCTCGGCAATATTCCCATCATGACGAACAGGGGAACGTTCATCATCAATGGTGCGGAACGTATTGTCGTGAGTCAGCTTCACCGTTCGCCGGGTGTTTTTTTTGATGAGTTGCTCCACCCGAATGGCACCAAGATCTATTCGGCGAGAATCATTCCATTGCGAGGTGCGTGGGTTGAGTTTACGACGGATATCAATGACGTGATGTATGTCTTCATCGATCGGCGGAAGAAATTTCCCGTGACCACGCTACTGCGTGTTATCGGTTACTCATCCGATGAGGACCTGTTAAGACTGTTTGGATTGATGGAAGAAGTGCAGGTAGAGGATAAAAAACTTCTCAATCGGCAGTGTGCGCTCGATGTGATCGATGTAGAGACAGGCGAGATTATTGTCGAAAGAGATGCGCAAATCGATGAAGATACGCTGAAACGCCTGAAAGAAGCGAAGAAAAATGGCCAGGTGGAAACCGTAAAGGTATTTAATTACGATACGACCACAGGACCGGATATTATCAGCAATACGATACGGAAGGATGCATCAAAATCCGAAAAAGATGCGCTGGAAGCGATTTATCGTCAATTGCGGTCCGGTGATGCGCCTGATCTTGAAACAGCCAGAAATCTTGTCGAACGCATGTTCTTCAATGAGAAGCGTTATGACCTGAGCAAGGTTGGAAGGCACCGTTTGAACAAAAAGCTCGAATTGGATGTCGATGAATCGAATACGGTGCTGACAAATGATGACATCATATCTATCATCGTCTATCTGATCGAATTGCGAAACGGTAGAAGGACGCCGGACGATATCGATCATCTCGGTAATCGCAGGATCCGAACCGTTGGCGAACAGCTTGCCGGCCAAATGAACGTCGGGCTTTCGAGGATGGCTCGAACGATCAAAGAGAGAATGAACCTTCGTGAAACAGAGAAGCTGACTCCGACTGACCTGGTCAACGCCCGGACGATCCTTTCCGTTTTGAATACGTTCTTCGGAACCAGTCAGCTGTCGCAGTTCATGGATCAAACGAACCCACTCGCAGAGCTGACGCACAAGAGAAGGCTGTCCGCACTCGGCCCCGGTGGGTTGACGCGGGAACGCGCCGGATTCGAGGTCAGGGATGTGCACTACACGCATTATGGACGGCTATGTCCTATTGAGACGCCGGAAGGTCCGAATATCGGACTGATATCATCTCTGACGATGTTTGCGCGTATCAACAGTTTTGGCTTTATCGAGACACCTTACCGTAAAGTCGAAAAAGGAAAGGTGACAAGCGATATCGACTATCTGTCGGCCGATGATGAAGAGAATCTGATCGTGGCTCAGGCCAACGCTGCTATAGATGAAAATGGTAAATTCATCAATGATCGTGTGCAATGCAGATTCAGGGCGGATTATCCGCTTATTTCGCGGGAAGATGTCAAGTACATGGACGTGTCACCGACACAGATTGTCTCGGCCGCTGCGTCTCTGATTCCCTTCCTGGAGCATGATGACGCAAACAGGGCTCTTATGGGGTCAAATATGCAGCGTCAGTCGGTACCATTGTTGAAAACGGAATCTCCGTTGGTGGGGACAGGGATGGAGTCGAAAGTTGCTCACGACTCACGCGCAATGGTTGTCAGCGATGTCGATGGCGTCGTCGAGAGTGTGACTGCCAACGAAATTGTTGTCCGCCTGAAAGAGAACCGCCGTTCCGCGACTTCGAAAGACAGTCTGCTGGATTTTGATCAAATACAGCATGTGACATATAAGCTGACAAAGTTTCAGCGAACAAATCAGGATACGTGCATCAACCAGATCCCCATCGTTGAAGAGGGACAAAAGGTGGTCGAAGGGCAGGTGCTCGCTGATGGCTGTGGGACACAGGGTGGTGAGCTCGCTCTTGGCAAGAACGTTCTTGTGGCCTTCATGCCCTGGCGTGGATATAATTTTGAAGATGCCATCGTTATTTCCGAGCGCGTCGTCAGAGAGGATGTCTATACCTCTATCCATATCGAAGAGTTTGAACTTCAGGTGAGGGATACGAAGCGCGGTGAAGAGGAGTTGACAAGAGAGATCCCGAATGTGAGCGAAGAAGCGACCAAGGATTTGGATGAAAACGGGATCGTTCGAGTGGGTGCCGAAGTCCAGTCGGGGGATATTCTGGTCGGTAAGGTGACGCCCAAGGGCGAAACCGATCCTACGCCCGAAGAAAAACTGCTCAAAGCTATTTTCGGTGAAAAGGCAGGCGATGTAAAAGATGCCTCGCTCAAGGCGCCTCCGGGATTGAAAGGAATTGTGATCGACACAAAGCTTTTCTCCCGAAAGAAGCGTGACTCCAAATCGAAGAAGCATGACAAGAAGAAGATCGACTCGCTGGAAACCTGGTATGAACAGGAAAAAGGGCGAGTCAAGAATCTAAGGGATGAGAAGATCATCACTGTTCTTGAAGATGAGACCTCGGTTGGTATCCGCGATATTGAAAATGACAAGGTTGTCATCCGTGCAAAGCAGAAACTCAAGAGAGAGACACTCGAGCGCGTTGATTTTGATAATATCAACTACACGAAACCATTGGTTTCGGACGATAAAAAGAACGATCTGATCAATCAGATATTTGAAAGTTACCTGGAGAAGGTAAACGACTTAAAAGAAGAGTATGAAAGCAGTAAATTCAAAATAACGATTGGAGACGAACTGCCCCCGGGAATCGTCCAGCTGGCAAAAGTATATGTCGCCAAGAAGCGCAAGCTGATGGTTGGCGACAAGATGGCCGGACGACATGGTAACAAGGGTGTGGTTGCCAATATCGTTCCCCAGGAAGATATGCCCTATATGGAAGATGGGACGCCGGTAGATATCGTGCTGAATCCCCTGGGCGTGCCTTCTCGAATGAATCTGGGGCAGATAATGGAGACGACCCTAGGCTGGGCGGCAAAGATTCTTGGGGTGAATTACGCGACGCCGGTTTTTGATGGAGCTGAATACGAAGAGATACTTGAAGAGATGAAGAAAGCCGATCTGCCCCTTGATGGTAAGGCCATCCTTTTTGACGGGCAGACGGGGGAACCATTCGATCAGCCTGTGTCGACAGGTTATATTTACATCATGAAACTTTCACATCTGGTCGAAGATAAGATTCATGCGCGGTCCATCGGACCATACTCCCTCATCACACAGCAGCCGCTTGGTGGAAAGGCGCAGTTTGGTGGCCAGCGATTCGGCGAAATGGAAGTATGGGCGCTTGAGGCATACGGAGCTGCGCACACGCTTCAGGAGATCCTGACGGTGAAATCTGATGATGTGAGGGGTCGATCGAGGGCGTATGAAGCGATCGTCAAGGGGGACAGCATTCCTGAGCCCGGACTACCCGAGTCTTTCAATGTGCTTATCAGAGAGCTTCAGGGACTGGGTCTGGATGTGGAATTGTTGGATAATAAAAAAAATAAATGAGAGGTGTTGCCTTTGGCACTTTCGTCAAAACATGACAATCTGTCTTTGAGAAGTAATTTTTCGGCTATTTCGATCAATCTGTCCTCGCCGGACAAGATTCTTGAGAGATCGCGCGGAGAGATCACGAAGCCGGAGACCATAAATTATCGTTCATTCAAACCAGAGAAAGACGGACTTTTTTGCGAGAAAATTTTTGGCCCCGTAAGGGACTGGGAGTGTCATTGTGGCAAATACAAGCGGATACGGTATAAAGGGATCGTTTGTGATCGTTGCGGTGTTGAAGTCACAATGAAAAGTGTTCGTCGTGAGCGCCAGGGTCATATTACTCTGGCGGTTCCCGTTGTCCATATTTGGTACTGGAAATCACTTCCCTCGAAGATCGGGTATATCCTCGGCATGAGCATTAAAGAGCTTGAAAAGATAATATATTATGAATCTTATGTCGTTATACAGCCCGGTAAAAGCGGCCTGAAAGCAAAAGAGCTGATCAATGAAGAGGAGTATTTCAGGATCATCAGTGAATTTCCTGAAGTGGTCGAGGAGACGGAAAACGAGGAAGATCGTTTTGTCGTTCAAATCGGCGGAGAAGCAATACTCACCCTTTTAAAACGAACAAATGTTGAAGAGTTGTCGCATCAGTTGCGGCATCAGATAAAAGTAGAAACATCCATACAACGCAAGAATGATGCATTGAAACGCCTCAAAGTTATCGAGGCCTTCAAGCGCAGTAAATTGAATAAAGAGAATAAGCCTGAGTGGATGATTATGACAGTCGTTCCGGTGATACCACCGGAGCTTCGTCCGCTGGTCCCGCTTGAAGGCGGTCGCTTTGCGACATCAGACCTGAACGATCTGTACCGGCGCGTCATCATCAGAAATAACCGGCTCAAGAAACTGCTGGAGATCAAGGCGCCGGAAGTGATCCTTCGCAACGAAAAACGCATGCTTCAGGAAGCGGTGGATTCGCTGTTCGATAATGGCCGCAAATCCGCGGCGGTTCGGGGCGACAGCAATCGCGCGTTGAAATCGCTCTCCGATATGCTGCGTGGAAAACAGGGACGTTTTCGCCAGAACCTTCTGGGTAAGCGAATCGACTATTCCGGTCGATCCGTGATCGTGGTTGGCCCTGAGCTCAAGATGAATGAGTGCGGGCTGCCGAAAGATATGGCTCTCGAACTGTTCAAGCCGTTCGTTATCAGAAAACTCGTCGAACGGAATATGGTGAAAACTGTGAAGAGTGCCAAAAAGCTGGTGGACCGCCGCGATAGCGAAGTCTGGGATATCCTCGAAGAGATCATTGAAGATCATCCCATCATGCTGAACAGGGCGCCGACTCTCCATCGTTTAGGCATTCAGGCGTTTCAGCCTGTACTCATCGAAGGTAAGGCAATTCAGATCCATCCGCTGGTGTGCGCGGCATTCAATGCTGACTTTGACGGTGACCAGATGGCAGTGCATGTGCCTCTTTCTTTCTATTCGCAGGTTGAAACCAGGCTGCTGATGCTGTCGAGCAACAATATCCTCTCCCCGGCAAACGGTCGCCCGCTTGCCATTCCGAGCCAGGATATTGTCCTCGGGCTGTACTACATAACGAAGGCGGCATCCGGCAGACCCGGCGAAGGTATGCTGTTCTCGTCACCCAAAGAAGTTATGATTGCCTACAATGACGGGAAAATAGATATTCACGCGAAGATAAAAGTACGCGTCGATGGAGAGCGAATCGAGACCACAACGGGACGTGTTTTGTTCAATGAATCGATCCCGGATGGTGTCGGTTTTCTCAATGAATTGATGACCAAGAAAAGAGTCGAAGATATCGTTGCAACGGTTTACAGGAAATTCGGTAACTATGTTACTGCCGATTTTCTTGATAAAATTAAAAAACTGGGTTTCTATCATGCCATGAAGGCCGGCATCACCATTGGTATGGAAGATGTGTTGACGCCGGAGGAAAAGCAGGACTATCTGTCATCGGCGTTCAAGAATGTGGATAAGATTCTGAAACAGTATGAGAACAGGATTATCACCGATGGTGAGCGTTATAACAAGATCATCGATATCTGGACGCATACAACGAGTGATGTGGCCGAGGTGATGTTCCAGAAGTTGCGTCAGGACAATGCGGGTTTCAATCCGATTTACATGATGGCTGATTCCGGCGCACGTGGTTCCAAGGAACAGATCAGACAGCTCGCTGCCATGCGTGGTCTGATGGCGAAGCCTCAGAAGAAAATGACCGGTGGTATGGGCGAGATCATTGAGAATCCCATCACGGCGAACTTCAAAGAGGGCCTGTCTGTGCTCGAGTACTTCATCTCGACGCACGGCGCACGCAAAGGTCTGGCCGATACCGCATTGAAGACTGCCGACGCCGGATATTTGACGCGTCGTCTCGTGGATGTGGCACAGGATGTTATCATCACGATGCATGATTGCGGCACGATCCTGAGTCTTCGTGTGGGCGATCTGAAAGAAGGAGAGGAGATCATCGAACCGCTGCGCGATCGGATTCTCGGACGCGTCGCTGCTGAAGATATTTTCAATGATGACGGTGATGTGCTTGTCGAAGCCGGTACATTGATTGATGAACAGATGGCGGATGATATCTACAACGCCGGCATCCAATATGTCAGGATTCGCTCGGTATTGACCTGCGAAGCCAAGAGAGGTGTCTGCGCCATGTGCTATGGCAGAAATCTCGCGTCCGGCAACAAAGTCAAGATTGGCGAGGCGGTCGGTGTTATGGCCGCGCAATCCATTGGCGAGCCGGGAACACAGCTGACGCTGAGAACCTTTCATATCGGTGGTACGGCATCCCGAATCGCGGCCCAGTCACAAATTGCCGCGAAGCATGTGGGTGTAATCAAATTTGAAAATCTAAAGCTGATCAAACATAATGATGAGATTTTTATAGCCGTGGGTAGAAACGGCAAGATACAGATCATTGATGAAGATAATCGGGTGTTGGATACATTCGTGATACCTTACGGCGCCGAGGTTATTGTTGATGAAAAGCAGGATGTCAAGAAAGGCGATCTGCTGTTCCGTTGGGATCCATACGTTGCAAGCATCATAACCACATACGATGGCATTGTGAAATACGTCGATCTGCAGGAAAATATCACTTTCCGCGAGGAACTCGATGATGCAACGGGAATGCGGCAAAGCGTTGTTATCGAAACGCGGAGCAGGAATCTGAGTCCGCAAATCAGTATCGTCGATAAGGATGGTAACGAGAAAGGACACTATATCATTCCGACCGGCGCCTCTCTCCAGGTCAGCGAAGGCCAGGAGGTGAAGGCCGGGGACGCTCTTGTCAAAATAGCTCGCGAGATCTCGAAAACGAGAGATATCACAGGCGGTCTACCAAGGGTGGCTGAACTCTTCGAAGCGCGCCGTCCGAAGGATCCGGCGATTGTTTCCGAGATTGACGGACATGTCAAGTTCGGTGATATCCGGAGGGGTGTCAGAAAAATAATTGTCAACTCTCTGGACGGACAGGAAGAGAAGATTTATCAAATTCCGTATGGAAAGCATATTCTCGTTCATGATGGTGACTATGTGGATGCCGGAGAAAAGCTGTGTGAAGGATCTGTGGCGCCTCACGAGATTCTCAGTATCATGGGGGCGAACAGGGTTCAGGAATACCTTGTGAATGAGATCCAGGAAGTCTATCGAATGCAGGGCGTCAAGATCAATGACAAGCATATCGAAGTGATTGTGCGACAGATGCTTCAAAAGGTCAAGATCGAAGATCCTGGCGACACCTATTATCTGCCTGGTGATCAGATCGACCGGCTGCGCTTCCAGGATGAGAACAAGCGCATTCGCGATATGGTTGTTGTCACAGAATCGGGTGATTCACAGTGGTTTGAGAATGATCTGGTCGAGAAGGAAGAGTTCGCTAAGCAGAATGCACAGATCAAGAAGGAGAAGGGCAAGCAGGCAGCTGGAAGACCTGCTCAGCCTGCGACTTACCAGCCGCTGCTGCTCGGTATCACGAAGGCATCGTTGACGACAGACAGCTTCATTTCTGCGGCTTCATTCCAGGAGACGACCAGGGTGCTGACGGACGCGTCGATAGAGGGCAAGGTAGACAATCTGCATGGATTGAAGGAGAACGTAGTTATGGGTAATCTGATACCCGCTGGCACAGGTTTGTCGCAATTCAAGGATCTTGTTGTCTACTCAAAGCTGGATGATTCGGAAGACAATGGTGGGGATGAGGCCTCCGACGCTGACAAGCCGGCGGAAGTGGAGATCGTGACTGAAGAACCGTAAAGATTCACCGGTATTGGTGGATAATGAGCGGTTTTGCATGAAAAATGCAAATATTTTGTTACTTTCGAGTCACAAAAAAATATAATGAATAATTCAGGTTAATTAAAAAAAATATTGCTATTTACAAAAAAAATACCTATATTTTAATTTTTACAATTTTCGGGAGAATAAAGATTTGCCGACAATAAACCAATTGGTAAGACATGGAAGAAAGAGGATGACGCACAAGACCTCGGCTCCAGCATTGGCCGGCTCACCTCAACGCAGAGGGGTCTGTACGAGAGTGTACACAACGACTCCCAAAAAACCCAACTCAGCGCTGAGAAAGGTGGCTCGTGTACGTTTGACGAATCAATTTGAGGTCACGGCGTATATCCCGGGAGAAGGCCATAACCTTCAGGAGCATTCGATCGTTTTGATCCGTGGTGGTCGTGTTAAGGATCTTCCAGGTGTTCGTTATCATATTATCCGTGGTGTGCTTGATACAAGTGGTGTGCAGGACAGAATGAACGGCAGATCCAAGTACGGTACGAAAAAGAAAAAACAGTAATCAGGTTATTATGTCAAGAAGAAAAAGAGTAATACCGAGAGAGATTTTACCGGATCCTAAATATAAAAGCGTTGTAGTAACGAAGTTCATCAATGGACTTATGACGCGCGGTAAAAAAAGCACTGCTGAGAAAATCTTTTATGACGCTATAGATGCTATCGAGGCGAAAACCAAGAAAGATGGTCTTGAAGTGTTCAATAAGGCGTTAACTAACGTCAAACCTGTCCTTGAGGTCAAGTCGAGACGCGTTGGTGGTGCTACCTATCAGGTTCCGGTGGAAGTCAGCGAAAAACGAAGGCAGGCTTTGTCGATTCGATGGATCATCGGATTTGCCAGAAATCGAAATGAAAAGACTATGTATGAAAAGCTGGCTTCCGAATTGATCGCAGCTTCGCAAAACGAAGGACCATCGATCAAGAAACGTGATGATACCCATAAAATGGCCGAAGCAAACAAGGCTTTTGCTCATTTCAGATGGTAGTTTGATCTCGTCACTGGATTGTCATCTGGTTTTTGCGAACCACTATTTTCTCCACTAAAGGGAGAAACAGCCTGAACTGGATCGCGTCAGGTATATTCAAATTACCTGCGTTAGTGTTTCTGTCTAATTTGTATCATGGTTCTTTCGGGCTATCCTGCAGTATTGAAGGGTTGCGGGGAGATGCAGGATCGTTTCAAGGTTAAGATTTCTCTCGTTTAATAGTGGAGTTTTTTATGCAAGGTGGTCGAAAGACTGACATTCATCATCTCCGGAATATCGGTATCATGGCTCATATCGATGCGGGTAAGACGACGACGACGGAGAGGATGTTATACTACTCCGGGAAGGTCCACAGGATTGGGGAAGTGGATGACGGCACAGCGACAATGGACTGGATGGAGCAGGAGAAAGAGCGGGGCATTACCATCACTTCCGCTGCGATCAGTTTCTTCTGGCGAAAGCACCAGATCAATCTGATCGATACACCGGGGCATGTTGACTTCACAATGGAAGTCGAAAGATCTTTGAGAGTTTTGGACAGTGCAGTTGCGATATTTTGCGCTGTCGGCGGGGTTGAGCCGCAGTCGGAAACCGTGTGGAGACAGGCTGATAAGTACCATATACCCCGATTGACCTTCATCAACAAGATGGATCGTGTCGGTGCTGATTTTTACAGGGCCGTTCAGACCATCGAAGAAAGGCTGGCAGCGAAAGCGATGCCGATTTACCTTCCCATTGGTGATGGCCAGATGTTCAGCGGTATCATCGATCTGATCAAGATGAAGGGCGTTATTTTCGATGATTCGACCTTCGGAGCCAAATTCGAAGAGATCGAGATACCCAAGGATTTGATGGCGGAAGCGATCGATTACCGTGGCAAAATGATCGAAACGCTTTCAGAGTACGATGATGTGATACTTGAAAAGTATGTGGACGGACAAGAGATTGAAGTCGATGAGATGAAGCGCGCAATAAGGCGATGTACCTTGTCGACACAAGTGACACCTGTTCTTTGTGGTTCTGCTTTCAAAAATAAGGGGGTTCAGCATCTTCTGGATGCGGTTATCGATTTTTTGCCGTCGCCGATGGATGTCCCGCCTATCAAGGGCGTGAATCCGAAAAATGACAGGCAGGAAATCAGGAAAACCTCGGAAGATGAGCCGTTTGCGGCGCTGGCTTTCAAGATCAGCGCTGATCCCTATGTCGGCAAACTGACCTATTTTCGGGTCTATTCAGGAAGAGTGAAAGCAGGGCAGAGCGTTTACAATGTGATTCACAAGAAACATGAGAAGCTCGCCCGAATTCTGCTGATGTCTTCCAACAAAAGAGATGACCTGTCTGAGGTAAGGGCAGGCGATATCGCGGCGGCAGTGGGATTCAGATTTACCAGGACCGGCGATTCGCTGACACACGACAAGCACCCGATACTGCTGGAAACGATGCAGTTCCCGGAGCCTGTGATGTCGATTGCGATCGAACCGAAAACGAAAGCAGACCAGGAAAAGCTCGAGGACTCTTTGCAAAAACTGGCTGAAGAAGATCCAACTTTTCAGATCAGATACAACGAAGAGACTGGGCAGACGCTTATCTCCGGAATGGGGGAGCTTCACCTCGATATTATAATCGACAGGCTTGTCAGGGAGTTCCGGGTGAAAGCGAATGTCGGAAAACCGCAGGTTGCCTATAAAGAGACAATCACGAAGCCGGTTCGGGATGAAGGGAGCTTCAGCAAGCAGACAAGCGCGGGCAGGCAGTATGCAGTGGTTGTTCTTGAGATCGAACCCAATGATAAAGGCAAGGGATTCGAATTTGAAAGCAAGGTTTCGCCGGCTCAGATACCGCCACAATTTATCAAGCCCATTGCCGATGGTGTGAAAGAAGCGATGCTTGGTGGTGTTCTGCTGGGGTATCAGATGATCGATATGCGGGTGAGGTTGGTTGGAGGTTCCTTTGATGAGAGCGATTCGACAGAACTTGCGTTCAAGATTGCAGCGTCGCTCGCGTTGAGAAACGCGGCAATGAAAGCGGAGTCCAAGATACTCGAGCCCATAATGAAAGTTGTTGTCAATGTGCCGGACGAGTATCTGGGAGATGTGGTGAGTTATCTGAATACGAAACGGGCCAAGATTTCCGGCATTAATGCGGACAAAAATATTCAAGAAGTGAAAGCCTTTGTCCCCTTGAGTGAAATGTTTGGGTACGCGACCGAATTGAGGTCGGTAACACAGGGGCGGGCGATTTCAACAATGCAATTTTCACATTATGATCAAATACCGGCCGCAAAAGCGGCGGAAATATTTGAAGGGGTAGCACCCACAGCTTAAGCAAGAATTCAATTTA